>DATNQR010000158.1:0-3766 GCA_036703905.1 Thermosynechococcaceae cyanobacterium | reverse complement strand
AGACCCAAAAAGAACGAAACCGCCAGCCCCGGCAGCACACAGTGGGCAACCACATCTCCCAACAGCGCCATGCGCTGCACAATCAAGTAGCTGCCCACAACTGGACATAGAACGCCCACCACAAGGCCGATCGCGATGGCGTTCCGCATAAACTCGTAGCTCCAGGGTTCCAGCAGAAAATTCAGCATGATGCCCACAGGCTAAGGGTCGGTCAACCAGGATCAGGATGAGCGCGGCAGCTTGCCCCTCAATTTCAAATCCTTGGCAACTCTCGTCAATTCAATTAAAGACGATCTTGCGTTCCAAGCAGCGATCGATCCACCTTGCCTGACTGCCCAGCAGGACAACGCCTAGAGAAGCCAATGAGTTAGAGTGAGCGTTCCAGGTGGGCCAGCATGACGAGGGATAGGGCGGATGGAAAAGCGAATTTTGGGGATCGATCCAGGGTTAGCAACTTTGGGATTTGGCGCGATCGTTGGCAACGCCGATCCTAAAGGTCGCTCTGTCACAGCGCTAGACTTTGGTGTGATCCGCACTCCTGCCCACACCGACATGGGCGATCGACTGATCATTTTGTACGATGATCTGCACACTTTGATGGAGCAATGGCAGCCAGATTTGGTGGCGATCGAGAAGCTGTTTTTCTATCGCATGGGCAACACGATCGCCGTGGCCCAAGCGCGGGGCGTGTTGCTGCTGGTGTTGGCTCAGTGCAAGATGATCCCGATCGAGTTTACCCCGGCTCAGATCAAGCAAGCCCTAACGGGACACGGCAACGCTGATAAGCATGAAGTTCAGGAAGCCGTAACCCGCGAACTGAAGCTGACCCACATTCCTCAGCCTGATGATGCTGCTGACGGATTGGCCGTCGCCCTCGCGGCCTGGTTTCAGAGCTAGAGCTGTGAGCCTAACTATGAGCCTAACTATGAGCCTAAGTTGCCTGTCTACGGCTATAAGTCTGTCTACGGCTATGAGAACGGTCGTTCTTAGCACACTACCCAGGTGTCCTTCGTGCCGCCACCTTGAGAAGAGTTGACGACAAGAGAGCCGCGCCGTAGAGCCACACGGGTCAAGCCACCCGGATTTGCGTAGATGCGCTTGCCGTAGAGAATATAGGGGCGCAGATCGACGTGGCAGCCTTCAAAGTGATCGTCGAACAAAGTGGGGACGCGAGACAGACAGAGAGTGGGCTGGGCGATGTAGTTGCGGGGAGAAGCCTGGATGCGCTGGGCAAATTCCTGCCGCTGTTCTGGGGTGGCTTGAGGGCCGATCAGCATTCCGTAGCCGCCGGACTCGTTAGCCGCCTTGACCACTAGCTTGTCGAGGTTGGCCAGGACGTGGTTTTGCTGCTGTTGCTCCCAGCACAGGTAAGTGGGCACGTTGGCCAGGAGTGGCTCCTCGCCTAGGTAGTAGCGAATCATCTGGGGCACGTAGGCGTAGATTACTTTGTCATCAGCCACGCCTGTGCCGAGGGCATTGGCGATCGCCACCTTGCCCGATCGATACACCTCCATCAATCCAGGCACACCGAGGAAAGAATCCGATCGAAACACCTGTGGATCAATGAACTCGTCGTCAATGCGGCGGTAAACCACATCCACGCGCTTCAGTCCCTTTGTGGTTCGCATTTGCAGATAGCCGTCAGCGATGACCAGATCCCGCCCCTCCACCAGTTCCACTCCCATCTGCTGAGCCAGAAAGGAATGCTCAAAGTAAGCAGAGTTATAGATTCCAGGGGTGAGGACGACAACAGTGGGGTCGAGGAGATGGGCAGGAGCAAGGTTCAGCAGAGTTTCCAGCAGGTGACTGGGGTATTCTTCCACAGGCTGGATCTGCATTCTCTCAAACACGACCGGGAAGGTACTTTTCATGACGCGGCGATTTTCCAGCACGTAGGAAACGCCCGAAGGACAGCGCAAGTTGTCTTCCAAGACGTACCATTCCCCTTCTCGATCGCGCACCAAGTCGGTTCCCGTGATGTGGCACCAGATTCCCCCTGGCGGCTTCAATCCCATGCACTGTTTCAGATAGCCACTGGCCGAGAAGACAATTTCTTCCGGGATCACGCCGTCTTTCAGGATCTTTTGTTCACTGTAGATGTCTGCCAGAAACAGATTCAGGGTGCGAATGCGTTGCTCCAGTCCGGCTTCCAGCTTTTTCCACTCTGCCGCCGCCACAATCCGAGGAATCAGGTCAAACGGCAAAATCCGCTCGGTTCCCTGCTGATCGCTGTAGACGTTGAAGGTCACGCCCATTTTGAACAGGGCAATTTGCGCTGCCTGCTGCCGTCGCTGCACTTCTGCCACCGAGAAGGAATTGATCCGATCGATCAACGGCACAGCTTCCGGGCGCGGTTGACCTTTGCAGATGAATAGCTCGTCGTAAAAATTTCCCGGATCGTAATCATTGAATTGCACAGGCTGTTATCCCCGATCGCTTCCCTATTCAATATCCAGGCAGTGCAGTTCAAACTGTAGTGAATCTTACTGTTTATCGGGGTCGATCGCTGGAGCGCAGCAAGAAGTTGAGTTTCTTTATATTGAGTTAAAAGTCAACAGAACCTAGCCTGCTAGAGAATGTGAACTCCACTACTGCTGAACTTGACCACCCAAAGATCGAGGTCGGGATCGGCAATCGTGCTTTCCACCTGCCGCTTCACTTCCTCAGCCTGGGCTTGGGATTCTGTCAACGCAAACACTGTTGGCCCAGACCCAGACATCATTGTGCCCAGAGTTCCGAGGGATTGAAAAACTTGCCGCAGGCGATCGACTTGAGGAAACTCTGGCAACACCACTTTCTCAAGATCGTTATGGAGCAATTGCCCGATTTGAGTCCCGTCCTTGTGGGCGATCGCAGTCATTATCGAACCGGAGTTGGCTTGATGGCGGCGAGCTTGTCGATCGGTGGCTGATTGGGGGTAAGTGTCTCCAAACTGCTGACGATAGGTTTTGTAGGCCCACGGAGTCGAAACTGAGAGGCTGCGATATTTAGCCAGCACGACATAGAGATGATCCAGATCGGGCAATGCCGCCAGTTTTTCGCCCCGCCCCGTTGCCAGGGTGGTTCCCCCAGCAATGCAGAAGGGCACATCCGACCCCAACTGCGCGCCCAACTCCTCTAACTCAGAGCGTGTCAGGCCCAGTTGCCACATCAAATCTAGCCCAACCAGCACCGCCGCCGCATTAGTCGAGCCACCCGCCAGGCCTGCACCCACGGGAATGTTTTTCTGAAGGGTAATGTCCACTGCGCCATAGCGCGAAAAGCAGTCGGGAAACTGCTTTAGCATCAATTCGGCTGCTTGGTAGGCCAGGTTAGTGCGATCGTTCGGCACTTGAGGATGGCTGCACATCAAGTGAATCGTATCTGTACCGTTCGCCCGCAGATCAACTCGATCGGCTAAAGCCACACTTTGCATGACCATTACCAGTTCGTGATAGCCATCAGGACGATCGCCGATAATTTCTAGATACAAATTAATTTTTGCAGAAGCCAGCAGTGAATAGGAACGCATAGGAAGGTTTTAACGCGGCAGTGGGTATGTTATTTCTGAGTTTCTAGGTTGGGTTGGAGTTGATTAGAGAGAGAGATCCATCGATCGACGCTGAGATCTTCAGCTCGAACGTTGTCAGGAATCTCTAGAGCTTCTAGAAGTTGAACCAAGCGATCGCGATCAACTAAACTCTGCAAATTATTTCGCAGCATTTTTCTTTTACTGCTAAAGCCAACCTTGAGCAAAGTTTCTAGCCAACGAGGATTTGCGGCCGGG
>DATNQR010000157.1:0-7251 GCA_036703905.1 Thermosynechococcaceae cyanobacterium | reverse complement strand
TACAGAGACAGTCGGATCAGAGCAGTTTCTGTAAGCATCGTTGGATAGAAGATTCCAGGGAGATTTGCCGAGATGCTGGGTCAATTTTGACATCTCCAGCCGCATCAGCATTCGATCCTTCTTCTTCTCTAGCTCGAAGTTCTCCATACGTTCTTTGAAAGGCAACTCATTCAATAATCGGAATTCAACAACAGGGATTTATGGGTCATTCAACGAATTTCAAGATGACCGCACGAACCGATCTTTCAGTTGCAACCACTTCTTGCGAAGTTTCCAAAACTTGCTAGATCTCATGGCGGTTGTCTCAGCCTGCGATCGCTCCAATTCTACATGGGTCGATTGCAGATGCTCAACTAATCTGAAAGTTAGACGCGGATCAATTTGAGTTGCGATCGTTGTGATCCTTTCAAAACGTTGAGCATCAATGCTATCCACGCCAAACTCGTAGCTTTGCATCCAGCGCTGGAATAGAACTCGACACGCCTCCTCGTATTTTTCAGGGGGCAAGGTTATAGCCGCGATCAAGTGTTGAAAAACCTGATAGCTTTCCTCGGCATAGCCCAGATGCTTGACTTTCGATCGAGTGGTATTCGTGTGGAGCCGAAAATAGTTGAGCGGCGCTGCCACAAAAGCCACATCTGAATGCAGCAGCATCTTCATCCACGTCAACCAATCTCCACATAAAGCTTTGGTAGGGTCTGCGCCTCCTACTTCGTTGTAGGTTCTCCGCCGAAACAACACCGCACTGGCGTTTGGAATTGTGTTGGTATGACTGAGAGAGAAAATACATTCTTCTCGACCATCATTTACAAAGTCCACTGCCCATTTTTCACGATCGAAATGGTTATCTGTGAAGTCTTTATAGCACCAGGATTTCTGTCCATTTTCGTCAACCAGCCAAGACTGACAGTAAGCTAGACCAACCGTTTCATGGCGATCGAGCTTCTCGACCAACTTCTCTAAAAGCTGTGGTTCCGCAAAATCATCGGATTCCGCCAGCCAAATATAGTCTCCCTGTGCCAATTGAATGCCTTTGTTCCACTGCTTAAAAGGATTACCAGAGTTCTCTGTATTGAAGACTGCTTTGATTCGTCCTTTCTCGACCCAGGGTGCAACGATTTCATTGCTGTTGTCTGAAGAAGCATCATCCAAATAAATCATCTCAAAATCTTGAAATGTTTGATCTAGAATGCTGTGGATTCGCTGCTTCAGAAACTGCGCGTGATTGTAGCTGGGAATAATGACACTAACTTTTGGCATCGGTATCAGAGAAAAAGTTGTATCGAATCAAGACGATCGCCGCCTTGCAACCAGAGCGAAACAGGGCCCATTCGGATTGGGTGTATCAAAATTTATTCCTAATAGCTCAAATCCAAAATGGTCTAGGCAACGAAGGATGTCAGCGCGGGTCATCCAGCAGCTTGTAGGCGCGTTGCCGCCGCAAAAGCCAGCGAAATCAAGAGAAGCCTGATATTCCTGGCGATGCAGGGTGTGGTGGAACCCTTGATACTCATGCTCAAAAGAACCATTGAACTTGGAAGCCCAGGGACTATTCAAAATTAGTGAGGCATCGTAATAATGCGTCCACAAAAGCAGATACTCTGAGCAACGACGAGCCAGCAGGGAAATCAATTCAGCCGGGTTTTGCATATGGTAGAGAACACCACTGGCCAAACAAACTTGGAAACTCAGCTCTTCTTCACGGAGAAATTCTAGAAAGTCGCCGCAAAGAAAACGGGCATACCGCATCTCAAGAAGCTCTTTGACAATCAAGCATTTGAGAAAGGCTCGCGTGTTAGCTTCAACGCTCAAGATTTCAGCAGCGCCCGCCTTCTCTAACATATAGGTATGTCCGCCTTCTAGAGGGCCTAACTCTAATACTGACTTGCCCTCAACGCCTCCAATCTCCTTGAAAAACCAATGGATACGATCGTCATTGAACAGTTCCCACACACCCGCTTTCAAGTGAGCAAAAGGAGCAGGCAAAGCGGAACCCCACTCACCCTGAAAAATGTCCAAGGCGGTTTGTGGACTAGGGGAGGTTTTTACATAAGCATCTAGAACTGATGCTTGAGGAACAACTGGCTCAGGCTGAGGCTCAGGCGATACTTCCTTTTCGGAGCGATCGCCTTTCGCGAGTGTTCCTTTCACCCATGAAAGAAGCTTCATCTAAATGTCTCCGAGTACGAACAGGGTTCAACAGACTCTGCTAGGAACAGCACAGCCAATTTCATCTACTCAACACTACACCGACTCATAAGATATTGGTTCAGCAGACCTTTATTCGGTCGATCGGCTATAGCTTCTCCCAAGCTGCTGAGGTGTGAAAAATGGGGATGCAGGGGTGGAATCCCTGGCTGAGAGCGCAGCCCCCACGCCCCCGTACCTCCCTAGATTTGGAAACGTTATATCCAGTTGATCGACTATCTGATTTCTAAGAGCTTTACTCGTCCTCAGCAAACACATATTTGTAAAGTTCATTAGGGTCAGGTTCGGGACTCTCCAGACCAAACTGAACAGCCTCCTCCACCACACCCTGAATGCGCTTCTCAATCTCCTTAAGTTCCGACTGATCCACTAGGTTTTGCTCCACCAAGTAGGCGGCCAGCTTTTTGAGCGGGTCGCGGGCCAGCCACGCTTCTTTCTCCGCCTTCGATCGCAACTCGTCCGGATCAGCCAGGGAGTGACCCCGGAAACGATAGGTGAGGCATTCGATTAGAGTGGGCCCTTCGCCCGCCCGGGCCCGGGCTACGGCTTCTTGAGCGGCCGCTCTAACTGCTAGCACGTCCATCCCGTCCACTTCCACACCGGGCATGCCAAAAACGCTGGCCTTCTTGTAGATTTCTGGCTGAGAGGTAGCACGATCGTGGGCCATACCGATCGCCCACTTGTTGTTTTCCACAACGTATAGAATCGGCAGCTTCCACAAGGCCGCCATGTTCAAGCACTCAAAAAACTGACCGTTGTTGGTTGTTCCATCGCCAAAGAAAGCTGCCGTTACCTGGTCTGCGCTCTCGTCTCCCAACACTTCTCGGCGATATTTGGACTGAAACGCTGCCCCCGTAGCCACCGGAATACCTTCGCCAATAAAGGCATAGCCTCCTAACAGGCGGTGTTCTGCCGAAAACAGGTGCATTGAGCCGCCCCTTCCCTTACTGCACCCTGTCGCTTTACCAAATAGCTCCGCCATGACTTCGCGGGCCGGAACTCCAGCGCTGAGGGCATGGACATGATCCCGGTAGGTGCTGCACACGTAGTCCTCGCCGGGGCGCATCGCCTGGATTACCCCAGTAGATACTGCTTCTTGACCGTTGTAGAGATGGACAAAGCCAAACATTTTGCCGCGATAGTACATTTCGGCGCATTTGTCCTCGAAGAATCGTCCGAGCACCATGTCCTCATAGAGCCGCAATCCTTCTGCTTTGGTGACTTTTGCGGTAGCGGTTTGAAAAGCTGGGAGGGCGCGTTCTTGAACCATTGGGATGTCCTAAAGCTCTGGATCTAGAATTAATGTTACTTCTTCGAGGCGATCGCTGATCCTGAGTTAAACTGCGACGTTATCAGTTTTGGATCAATTCTGGTACCAGTTTTGCGCTGTGATCTGGACGCTGCTTTATTGGCTAGAATCCGATACCATAGCTTAACCTTACTGCTCACCCCTGGGGAAGCGCACCGTGTATATTCCGCTTGACCACTACCGGATCTTGGGGCTGCCCATTCAAGCCACAGCCGAACAGTTACGGCAATCTCACCGCGATCGCGCGTTGCAGTTGCCCCGGCGGGAATACTCAGAGGGAGCAATCGCGGCTCGCAAGCAGCTTTTGGATGAAGCCTATGCAGTACTTTCTAGCCCAGAGCAACGCCAAAGCTACGATGCCAATTTTTTGGCCAAAACCTATGATCTAACTCCCGAAGTGGCTGCCGCTCTGAACGGCGATTCGCCTCAATCGTCCGATCGCAGCGATGCTCATACCCCTAGCATTGAAATCCACGACGCACAACTGATCGGCGCACTACTAATTCTGCAAGAGCTTGGAGAGTATGAGCTAGTCCTGAAGCTGGGGCGGCCTTTTCTCACTGGCGGCAGTGCCAGCGTCCGAGACGGGCGGTTCGGTGATCCCAAGATTGTTTACGCCGACATTGTGCTAACGGTGGCGCTAGCTTGTCTAGAACTGGGGCGGGAGCAGTGGCAGCAGGGACAATACGAAAATGCGGCGGAGGCTCTGGAAACGGGTCAGCAGTTGCTTTTACGGGAGGGCTTGTTTGCCAGCCTGCGGGGAGAAGTGCAGTCCGATTTGCTGAAACTGCGCCCTTACCGGGTGCTGGAGTTGCTAGCGCTACCGGAAACTCAAGTCAGCGATCGCCAGCGTGGGCTACAACTCCTGCGAAGTATGCTGCAAGAGCGGGGCGGCATTGATGGCACGAGCGCAGATCAGTCGGGGCTGAACGTGGATGACTTTCTGCGATTTGTGCAGCAGCTACGCAGCTATCTCACTGCCGAGGAGCAGCAGGAGTTGTTTGAAGCGGAATCCCAACGGCCGTCGGCGGTGGCAACCTATCTGGCAGTATATGCGCTACTAGCGCGGGGATTTGCCGAGCGACAACCTGGGCTGATCCAGCGATCGAATCTGCTGCTGCAACGACTAGGAGGCCGCCAGGATGTCAATTTGGAGCAGGCGGTGTGTACGCTCCTACTAGGACAAACTGAGCTTGCCAGTCGATCGCTGGATCAAAGCCAGGAATACGAGTCGATCGCCTTCATCCGGGAACATTCCCAAAACTCCCCCGACCTCCTCCCCGGACTGTGCCTGTATGCCGAGCGCTGGCTTCAGGAAGAAGTCTTTCCCCATTTTCGGGATCTAGCCAATCGACGGGCGGCCCTGAAGGAATACTTCGCTGATCGCCAGGTGCAAGAGTATCTAGAAACCTTGCCTCCTAGCCCAGTTGCGGAGGAAGCTGTTGTGCCAGCGGTAGCGTGGCGATCGGTCGCCCAGTCATCTACTGTCGGTGCTTCGGTCGCACCTCGTTCGCAGCCAGCAGTGGTTCTGGAGGCTGAGGCTGCCCAGAGGAATCTGCAACCCCACAGCGACGAACACGACAGCCCCGACACGCTGGTTGAGGTGGCGCGGGCCCGCATTGCCGCTCGATCGCTGGCGGGTTCTGAGCGCTCCAATGGGAGTGTGGCGACGATGGCAGCTGCCGAGCGGGTTGAGCCAACCCAAGCAGGTTCCCGCGCTCGGCGAGGCGATCGCGGCCGCAATGCTAGTCGATCGGACAGCAGCGCTGAACGAGGCGATGGCGATGCGGGTCGTCCTGCTCGTCCTGGCTCCAAGCCCTCACGCTTGCTGATCCCCCTGATTATTTTCGGCGTGGTCACATTTGGGGCGGGGGTGGCATGGGCGTTGAGGAACTGGCAAGCCTCTACTGCACCGATCGTGGCAGAGAAGCCGCTTCCCGCCATCAGCCCGTCTGTGAGTCCTTCCGCTACGGTTGCGCCCAAGCCTAGTCCCGCTGCCACTCTGACGGAGCAAACGTCACAGGAGTTGCTCCAATCCTGGCTGGCCGCAAAAGCGGCGGCGATGGGTCAAAAACACGACATCGATCAGCTAGATCGGGTTCTGCTGGAGCCAAAGCTGTCCTACTGGAAAAGTCAAGCTCAGTTGGTCAATCGAGACCGCTCCTACATTGTATATAAGCACGACATTGTGAAGGTCAGCAGCGTTGATCAGAGCAAAGAGAAACCCGACCAGGCAAAGGTCGTTGCTGAGGTGAGCGAGATGCGAGAGGAATACGACGAAGCAGGTAAACTGCGAAACTCAGCAAAGGATCAAAATTTGAAAATCCGCTATTCTCTGGTTCGTCAAAACAGTGGGTGGCGTATTCAAGACTGGGAAGTTTTGTCGTAGCGAGTAGTTGTCGTAGCGAGTAGTTTTGGTTAAATGCACCACTGGGCTTCCGATTTTTCCAGTCACTCAGAAGCCTTATGTCCTTGTAGAAAAGCCCCATAGAATTAAGTCTGACTGCCCACCTACGAAGTTGCAGAGGGACTGGGAGAGGGCAAAGGGGACACACACTTACCTGACTGAGATGCTGTGGGTGTAAGGTTTTGAGTCAGCAGAGGGGCGATCGCGTCCTCTCGAATCCAGCCTGTTTCTCCTGATCGAGCTGGATTTGAACCGCCCGCCGTGGGTGTAGAGCACAGCCTCAATTTCAGCCACAACCCCTGCTGGGGAACTTCTTTGCGATCGGCAACCTGTAACACGCTCCCCACCGGAACGCTTTCCCCAGCGCTGGGAGCAGGACTGGGAGCTTTTCCAGGTTGGGGCAGCAGGGTCACAAGCTGAACGTTTTCTCCTGACGAGAGACGGCTGAGGAGAGCCACTGAGCCGATCGTGGGGAATGGCGGCAGCGAAGGAGACTGGCTGGCAGATGGTTGTGGCTGGGGTATGCTTGCCCTCGTGGGCTGAGGCGAGGTGGAATATCCAGCAATTACAGAGTCTACCCAGGTTCGCACATCTGGGAGCAGAAAATAGGCCAAGACACTCCCCGCGCCCCACAGCAGCAAAACTCCCAGCAGCCTGAGCAAAGGCGGAGTGCGGGGGGGAGACGACAGGATTTTTGTGGGGCGCGTTGTAGGAGCCGCATCCGGTGTGGTAGGAGGAGAGACGAACTCGGCAAGGGAAGCATCCAGGGGCGCAATAGCAGCGCCCGGTTTGACTTGACAGTGAATGAGACCAACTGTGACGTTATCGTGACCATTTTGTTGGTTGGCGATCGTCACCCAGCGCTGGCTAGCCGTCGCCAGGTCAATCTCGCCGTTCAACAAAGGCAGCAGTTCAGCCTGCCAGTTTTCCTCAATGCGATCGTTGTCGCTCAGTCCATCGGAACACAGCAGAAACACACAGTCCTCTTCCAGGACAAACCGTTGAACTGTTGGGTGCAGAGCAGAGGAATTCCCCATGCCCAAAGCCTGAACCAGCGCCCCTGAGCCTGGCTGCTGCAAAGCCTCGCGGTAGAGCGCATAGCCTAGGCGGACTTCCCTAGCGGCCAGATCGTCATCCTGCGTCACCTGATGGCAACCCGTTCGGGTGATGCGGTAGGCCCGACTGTCGCCCAAATGGGTCAAGTAAAGTTCGTGGGATTGCACTAGCGCCATCACCAGAGTTGTGCCCATGCGCTGGCGTTCCTGCCGTTGTTCGCTGTCGTTGCGCTGGCTGATCACATCATTGGCCGCGAGGACGGCTTGCTCTA
>DATNQR010000156.1:0-4314 GCA_036703905.1 Thermosynechococcaceae cyanobacterium | reverse complement strand
CTGGGCTTTGTCTTGCTCAGAGCCAATTATTTCGATCAGGCGCGACCCTGGCTGATTGAAGAGAGTTTGGGCTTGCCACCTGCCGCCCTGCACCCGTGGCCGGGCCAATTCGATCTTCTGGTCAGCCCGCAGCAGCAGTTGGTCGCCATCGTTGTAGCCTTCTGCATTGCCGCTCAAGGCAACCACTTGCTGAGTCCGAATCTGCTGTGGAATGTTGGTGAAGCTGACTCTAGAGGTTCGGTTAGTGGTCGGCGCAGGTACGATGTTGACTTCGATGCGGGCTTTTTCCTGCTCAGAGGCGATGATTTCGATCGTCCGTTTGCCCGCTTGCTGAAACACCACCGTTGATTGCCACTTGCCCGCCCGCACTTGGGGCCGCCCGATCTCGATCGCTGGGTCGGCCCGCAGCAGCAGTTGTGTCCCATCGCTGTAGTTATCTGCATCCCCCGCAAACACCACGGTTTGTCCCGCCTGGATGCGAGCCGGAACTGTGGTAAACCGCAGACGTGGGGGAGTGGGCGGCGCTTCAGCCACAGCAATCGCCGTCTGAGCCTGGTCTGATCCAGAGCCGAGGATTTCGATCGTCCGTTGTCCCGCCTGCCCAAAAATTACTGGCGCTTCCCACCTGCCGCCCTGCACTTGGGGCCGAGCCAACTCAAAGCGCCCGTCTGCCCGCAGCAGCAACGCTGTTCCGTTGGCATACCCATCTGCCTCTCCTCTAAACGTTACTGTGCGGCCGGTCTGTACTCCCTGAGGAAGCGCCGCAAACCGCAGTCGTTGAACGTCAGCTACCCGAATCACCACTTCATCGCTGTCGTTGTCGATCTTCACGCGAAAGCGACGGCTGCCAGATTGCTGAAAGAGAAACTCGACTGTCCAGTTTCCATCAGCACCAACTTTGGGCCCCGCCGCTTGGTACTGGTTGTCCACAACTAGCGTCAGGTTGCGACCGGCATAGCTGGGCGAGGCAGTGCCCGTCACCCTAAACCGCTCTCTAACGCGAACTGCTTGCCCTGGAAACTGGGTAATTTTTATCATGACTCGGCGGCCTCAGTACTTGCACCAATGGGACAGGAGGAACGATTGACGGGTCGATCGCTCAACCTCACCTTGATCGCTACCCCTCGATCGCTACCCAAGATAGCAGTCTCTCCCCGCTTTGCAGCTAACTTGCAGATGAACTTCAGAATCCTTTAGTTCCTGGCGTGGCTGAATCATGGAATCAACTTGCCTAAAGCGATCGCCCAGAGGGAAGCAGTTCCTTTCCCCCGCTTTCCTCTGGGTAGAAGCTTCGCGTCAGGCAAGATTCTCCAGGGCTAGGATTCGCTAAAGTGAAGGTGAAAAAACCAGGAAATGCGGCAAATGGCGGATCAACTATTGTTGGTGGACGATGAACCGGGATTGCGCGAGGCAGTGCAGGCTTATCTGGAAGATAGCGGCTTTGCTGTGGAAGTGGCCAGCAATGCCCGTGATGGGCTGGAACTGGCCCGCCAGAAACTTCCCGCTCTGGTGATCACCGACATTATGATGCCCCAGGTGGACGGCTACGAGTTCCTTAAGCAACTGCGAAACGAGCCGCAGTTTAAAGCTTTGCCCGTAGTGTTTCTGACGGCGCGAGGCATGACTGCTGATCGCATTCAGGGCTACAACGCAGGCTGCGACGCTTACCTATCCAAACCCTTCGACCCAGATGAGCTGGTGGCGATCGTGGAAAACCTGCTGAAAAAACGTGATGCCCAGCAAATAGCTTCCGAAGACGACGAAGGCCACAACTTGGCCGAGATGGCCCGCCAAATCGCTGAGATTCGCGCTCTGCTAACTCAGCGAGGATCGATCGGGCAGTCATCTCCTACAGTCAAAATTGACTTTACACCCAGAGAGCAAAGCGTTCTAGATCTGGTCGTGGAAGGATTAATGAATAAGGAAATTGCCCGCCGTCTAGAAACCAGTGTTCGTAATGTGGAGAAGTACGTCAGCCGTCTATTCAACAAAACTGGAACCAATAGCCGGACTGAACTGGTGCGCTACGCTCTGGAAAATAACTTGACGCAGCATTAAAACAATTAGCCACTACTGATTGAAATTGAAGATAAGAAATTAAGAAAAGGAAATATTTCTACGACGTTGCTGAATGCTAAAGATGAATCACCTTCATCTCTATCCCTTGCATCTTGCAGCGATTTTCAGATGAATAAACCACAGTGATTGAACCAGCCGAGGGCATCATCAGCGGAGATACACTCATTGATAATTCGAGTTGATAATTTGAGTGAGCGCTGGGTCGAGTGCTTCACGGGTTCGGGCTTTGGCAGAGCGCAAATCGCGCGAGATTGACCAGAGGAAAGAGGCAACCTTAAGCTTCGATCACTATAAAGAGAACCAGAAGCTTGGTAGGTTATGAATTTTCGCTTGGGCTGTGCAATCTGGGCTTACAAAGGCTGGCTGGGGGATGTGTTTCCGGCAGGGAGTCGATCGACCGATTTCCTCAAACTCTACAGCCAGCGCTTCACCACGGTGGAGGGCAACACTACGTTCTATTCCGTGCCCGATGCCCGCACAGTCAGGCGATGGCGCGAGGAAACTCCAGAGGGCTTTCAGTTTTGCCTGAAGTTGCCCAAAACTTTGACCCATGCGGGACTGTTGCAGCCACAGATTTCGGAGGCGCAGCGATTCGTGGCGCAGATGGGGGAGTTGGGCGATCGACTCGGCCCCATGTTTGCCCAACTTCCTCCTAGCTACGACCCGACCCAAATGCCGGATTTGCAAGCGTTCCTAGCAGGATTGCCCCGCAATGCAGCAGAGTTTGCCCTAGAGGTGCGCCACCCGGATTGGTTTAAGGAGCCGCACCGTCAGAGGCTGAACGATTTGCTGGCGGAGTTGGGGCTAGGTCGAGTGCTGCTGGACACACGCCCAACCTATGACGCGCCGGACAACCCCGAAGTGCAGTCGGAGCGCCGGAAGCCGCGAGTTCCATCGCAGCCGATCGTCACTGCTCCCTTTGCTTTGATTCGCTACATTAGCCATCCTGATCTGGAATTCAATCAACCTTATCTAGAGGAATGGGCAAAGTTGGTTGATCAGTGGTTGCAGCAGGGAACACGGGTTTATTTCTTTGTTCATTGTCCTCTCGAGGAGCGATCGCCGACCAATGCCCGCCAGTTTCAGCACTTACTGGAACAGCTAAATCCTCAGGTTCCCCCTCTGCCGTGGCAGCAGTTGAAGCCGGAACAACTGGAGCAATTAAAGTTGTTTTAGAGGCGAATTGTGCAGATCCATTGTGCTTTGCAAACTTGATTTTCCCGAAAGACTCACGCGGGTAACTCTGGCTCCGGCAGAAACTCAACGTTGAATGTTTGCTCTAAGGAGTAAGGACAGGCTTCTGGAAAAATGGCTTGACCCAAGGGCATTTCCCGGAGTGCTAGGGCAAATCCCAACTCATAAGCTACTAGGAAAACTTGGCTTAGATAAGGCTGCAAGCTAGGGCTATCTTCTAGCAGGAGTTTGATTTGAATCCGTTGTTCTCGAATCGTACTCAGCCAGGAGTTCGATCGCTGTTCTGCCTGAAATTGCCACTGCAGCAAATGCCCCAGCAGGACTGCCAGTCGATTTCTCAACTCCTGCCGCTCTTTCCGACCCAATGTTTCGATCTCCTCGATTAGGTTTGCCGTGTCTATCTGCTGCCACTGCTGAGTTTTCAGCAAGCTAACTTACGCTTCTGTCCAAGCATAAAAGTCGGTTTCGTAAAGCTGGGTCATGGTGTCTTGATTGCCAGATCGTTACTTCAAGCTCAAATTCCCTACTATCCTAACGAAACTTGTTCTCCGTCCTTCAAATTTGCCCAGAACTATGAATTTTAAGAAGTTGATGGGTTATGACTGAGAGAGCGACTGGAGAGAAAGAACCCGCAATGGCAAACGAAAAACATTTGAGAATCTTGCGCCGTGGTGTTGAAATTTGGAACCAATGGAGGTCAGCTAATCCAAAGCTCATACCTGACCTTAGCGGAAATGTTTCTCATGCTGCATATTTTAGAGAGGCAAAAATACAAGGTATTGATGTATCAAAGAAAGATTGGGTCAATGGTGGCACACGATTATCTCTTCGTAAAAAGTTAAGAGGAATAGATTTGAGGGGAGCTATTTTATTTGGAGCAATCCTAAACAATGCTGACCTGAGAGATGCTGATTTGAGGGATGCGAACCTATCTGGAACTCTAATCAACGGAGCCGATTTGACCAGAGCTAATTTAACTAATGTTAACCTAAGTGGGGCAGATATAGAATTCACAGATTTTACGGATAGTATACTGACCAA
>DATNQR010000155.1:0-3989 GCA_036703905.1 Thermosynechococcaceae cyanobacterium | reverse complement strand
TCTCAATTAACTCTCTGCTCTCAAATTCCCACAGGATAAGCTTTTCAGGCTCTGGAATTTCTATTAAGTTAAATGCGATAATGGATAGGACGATCGCATTGAAGCAGATTGAACACTTGCTGCATCAGCTGGGCGAACCTGGCAAAGATTTGCTCGTCAAATACTTTTCCAAGTGAGGACGCAGAGCCAATGACACACAGCCTCCACCGCTCTGGTCTTGCAAACAGAGATTCTGCCCCAAGTTCTGAGGGAATCACGGAAGCAGATGTTCTTATGACAGGGGTGTTGACGAGCCGCCCTGCACGGGAGCCTGACTTTAAAGCGCAAAGTCAAGCTCTCGATACCCTTGCTCAACACCTGATGGACGATCCCCAATCCATATTGAAAATGCTGGTTCGTCTGGCACTCGATCTTTGTCGAGCCGATACGGTGGGGGTTAGCTTGCTCGAAACCGCACTAGATGGGACATCGTTTTTCCGGTGGGTGGCGATCGCGGGTGCGCTAGAAGCGTTAGAGCAGAGTACGACTCCTGGTAATTTCAGTCCTTGTGGCACGACCCTTGCTTGTAATCTGCCCCAGCTATACAGCTATCCTGAGCGGTTCTTCACCTATTTGTATCACCCGCAGTTCTCGGTCGTGGAAGGATTGCTCGTTCCACTGGGCGTCAACGATCGCCCTTTGGGGACGCTATGGATTGTGTCGCATCACGAGGATCGGCGTTTCGATGCCGAGGATCAGCGGCTGATGATGAGCCTGGGCGGCTTTACGGCTTCTGCCCTGCATAGTATGCAACAGATGAGCCAGACGGCAGCAACGGCGTTGCGACACGAGCAGTTTAATCAGCAGATCCTCGACAGTAGCGATGACTGCATCAAGGTGTTGGACTTAGAGGGACGGCTGCTGTTCATGAGCCAGCCAGGGCAAGTGTTGCTGGGCATCCAGGATATTACACCCTTCCTCAATACGTCCTGGGCTGAGTTTTGGCAGGGAGCAGATCAGCAAGCCGCAGTTGAGGCAATCGCCAAAGCTAGAGCAGGCGAAGTTTGCACCTTTCAAGGCTATCGTCCGACGCTTAGGGGCGAACTCAAGTGGTGGGATAGCAAAGTGAGTCCCATTCGAGGAGCAGATGGGAAAGTTGAACGGCTGTTGTGCGTCTCGCGAGACATTACAGAGCGAAAGCAGAGCGAAGACAAACGCCAACAGGCGGAGGAGCGCTTGCGGAAGAGTGAAGAGCGACTATCTGCGATCTTTTCACAAGCAGCGGTGGGGCTTTCTGAGATCTCGCTAGATGGATATTTTCAGCGGGTTAACGATGAGCTATGCCGGATCTTGGGGCGATCGCGGGAGGAAATATCAGCGGTCAGCATATCCAATGTCACGCATCCTGAAGACGTGCTCAAAAGCTTAGAAGCCTTTCAACAAGTGGTTGAGACGGGTCAGCCAGTCTCGTTCGATAAGCGCTATCTGCGCTCGGATGGGACAATCGTCTGGGCTAACAGTAATCTCACGCGCCTCGATGATGAGCAGGGGCACCCGCGCACCGTGCTGGCAGTCACCGTTGATCTGAGCGACCGCAAACAGGCAGAAGCAGCACTAACAGCAAGTGAGGCGAAGTACCGGACGCTGTTCAGTTCAATGGACGAAGGTTATTGTCTCGCCGATGTCATTTTTGATGAGAACGACCAGCCGATCGACATCTTCTATATAGACGCGAATCCAGCGGCAACTCGACTGGTGGGGCAAGATTTCACCGGACGGCGGCTAAGCGAAATTGACCCAGATTATGAATCCTACTGGTATGAAATCTTCGGTCGCGTAGCTCAGACAGGCGAAGGCGAGCGCTTGGAGCGATACGCCGCACCGAATCAAAAATGGTATGACTTCTACGTCTTTAAAGTTGGCGATGCAGACAGCCGCCGCGTTGGCATCGTCTTCCAAGACATTACAGATCGCAAACGCCGCGAAGCGAATGCTGCCTTCTTAATTGGCTTTGCTGAAGTGTTCTCACGCCTCTCGACGGTCGATGAGATTATGCAAGTCATTGGAGCAAAGGTTGGTGAGTATCTGAAGGTCACCACCTGCAACTTCACAGATGTAGACGAGGCACGGGGCGAAGTGACGGTTCATTACGGCTGGAACAGTCCAGATGTGCCAAGCACAGTAGGCACCTTTCGCATCAAGGAGTACTTGAATGAGGAGTTTGTGCAGGCAAGTCGTGACGGGGAGACATTCGTAATTTGTGACACGCAGACCGACCCACGCACCGATGAACCCGCCTATGCTGCGCTTAATATGTATGCCTTTGTCACCGTGCCGTTTCATCGCAACGGCAGGTGGACGCATTACATCGCAATCTGTGATTCGCGCCCGCGCAACTGGCGTGACGACGAAATTGACCTGATTCGAGACATTTCAAACTGCATCTTCCCACGACTCGAACGTGCCCGTGCGGAAGCAGCCTTGCGCGAATCGGAAGCAAAATATCGATCGCTGTTTAGTTCGATGGACGAAGGCTTTTGCATCTTGCAGTTAACCTTTGATGAGCAGCAAAAGCCCATTGACTACCACTTTATCGAGGTTAACCCCGCTTTCGAGCAGCAAACTGGGCTCAAGAATGCCCTCGGCAGAACCATTCGCGAACTTGTACCCGATATTGAGCCGTTCTGGATTGACCTCTACGGCAGAGTCGCTATGACGGGTGAACCGAAGCGATTCACGGATTATTCTCGTGTAATGGATCGATGGTTTGACGCTAACGCCTTCCGCATTGGCGAACCGCATGAGCACAGGGTCGCGCTGCTCTTCAATGACATCACCGATCGCAAACAAGCAGAAGAGAGGTCGCGCCGTGCTGCTGAGTTGGATGCTTTTCGCCTCTCTCTCACTGACGCGCTCCGCCCCCTTGCCGACCCGGTAGAGGTTCAAGCAACTGCCACCCGTGTGCTGGGCGAATATCTCAATGCAAACCGCGTGGCATACTTCGAAGTTCGTGGCGCTGATTACGTGGTTGAACGCGATTATGTCAATGGTGCTGTAGCACTCGCGGGTGGCTACCCCATTGATTCGTTCGGCTCTGAACTGCTGGCGGAGTTCCGTGCAGGTCGTACCGTGTGCGTGCCAGATATATCAGCAGATCCCTCCTTGTCTCCGGCTCAGCGAGCGGCTTACACCGCCATCCAGATTGGTGCCCATATCAGCATCCCATTAGTCAAGGACGGCCAGTTCGTTGCGGGTTTGGCAATTCATTCATCTGAACCGCGAGACTGGACAGAGGAGGAAGTAGATCTAGCCGAGGAAGTCGCCGAACGCACCTGGGCAGCAGTTGACCGTGCCCGCGCTGAAGCAATTGTTGCAGCAGACCTCCACGATACGCAGCGATTGCGCGAACTGGGGGCAAAGCTTGTGATCGAAGGCGACATCCAAACCCTGTACCAAGAGATTTTGGCAACGGCGATCGCGCTCATGCAGGCAGATGCCGGCACGGTGCAAATCTTCGACGAAGCGACGCAAGATCTGGCGCTGCTTGCTACGCAGGGCTTTGAGCAAACGATGCACGAGTCCTTCTACCGGGTGAATGCAAGTTTTAATACGTCCTGCGGTATTGCCCTTAAGACAGGAACTCGCAGCCTCGTTGATTTCGATGTGCCAGAGAGTGAAGACCCTGACGGTTCGTTACGACTGCATGTGGAGGCTGGATATCTCTCCGCGCAGTCCACCCCGTTGACCACCCGTGCAGGCAGACAGATCGGCATGGTTTCAACCCATTGGCATCAACACCACCGACCTGGCGATCCTTCGGAGTTTAACGAAGCCAATCGCCAGTTGCGGTTTCTGGATCTGCTGGCTCGCCAAGCCGCTGACCTCATTGAACAGCGACAGACCGTTGCCGAACAAGAACAACTCCTCGCCCGTGAGCAAGCCGCCCGCGTTGAAGCCGATCGCGCCAATCGCCTCAAAGATGAGTTTTTGGCGGTACTCTCCCATGAGTT
>DATNQR010000154.1:0-6115 GCA_036703905.1 Thermosynechococcaceae cyanobacterium | reverse complement strand
TGGGGTGGCAGGAGTCAAGGGGCAGGGACGATCGCCTAAGGTTAGCAATACATCACATTAACATTCTGCAACAAATGCACCGAAAACCACGAGCAGACATCCGGGTTATGGGAGATCTAAACCGAGAGGGTTCAAGCACTCTCCTTGTGAAATTCTGCTTTCTGCCTCTATCGACTAAGCAATCGAGCCTCGATTGGCGTTTGGGACTTGAACCTTAATCCTTACGTTTTGATCCATATCATCACTGGGGAGTTGGCAGCACTTCGCCTAACCGCTTTGACCAGCTACATCGTTCCAGAGAACAGTCCTAGTTCCGATCGCCTCCCTGTCCGCATCCCTAATGTTACCTACGCACGATATGGAAGTAATCTTGCCTTTTCCAATGCAAGAAGCTCATGCAGGCTGGCACTTCCCGGCTCGAATCAGCCCCACGCGCCGAGCGATCGCTTCCTGCTGGGAAGCGTAGGGACCCCACGTGCTTAGCTGGGAGGACGGCTCCAAATTTGCTTGATCGGCAGCTAGAACGGTGCACTGGCCGCTCTCCTGCTTGACGATGTACCACCCGCCGTTACTCATGCCTAACTCCTCAGTTCGCTGCCTGTCTGCCCAACTTTTTCAACCTTCTACGCTGCTGGCTGCAAGACCATTCCAGGCGCACTAGTTCTGGACGCCTTGGTTCTGAGCGCCTTGGCTCTGAGAATACTTGTTAGGGCCACACTTGTTCTGGGCACCCTTCCAGAAGCAAACCATCTGCTATCTTAGTGTAGAGTTTTGAGCAGCAGGCGACGATCGCAATCGCCAAATTACTGAAATTCACCTAAGGTTTTGGGAAAACCTCTGCCTATCAGTGTTTCCCCGGTATGGCTTGCTCTTAGATGAGTCTTTGTAGAATTTCGCTTGGCTCGATTGTCCTTGTCACTTGCAGTGTGCAGAAAAAACCACTATGACAGATTCACAGCGTCCCATTGCCCCGCCGCCTCGCGTCCCGCCCATGCCGCCGCCGCCCCCTCGTGCTGCCCATGCTGGCGCAACTCAATTGACCACGCCCATGGCCGTCGCGCCAGACACAATGGTTTCCAGTCACGCCGCCACCTCAGCTAATTCCACCAGGGTTTCTGTTCAAGCGCCTCCCAGTGCGTCTCAGACTGTTATCAATAACCCAGCTAGTCCAGCTAGCAGTAATCCAACCGTAGCCTCGGCTGCGCCTGCTGCAACTGTCGCCGCCGGACATCGCCCCGCCGCCCCGCCAACGCCAGCAGTTCCGCGCAGGGATCGATCGGCTGGGCAGCCCACCCTGGCCGAGCTTGTACGAGTTGCCTACGATAAAAAATACTCAGATGTCCATCTGGGGGTTGGCGAAGTGCCACGCTATCGCAACCGAGGTGAAATTGACCAGACAGATTGGCCCGTAACCGATCTCCAGACGTTCTATAGCTGGATGCAGGAGATCCTGAGCGACGAAGAGATCCGCGAGTTTGAAGAAAAGTTGGACTTCGATGGCGCAACTCAATACGAGTTCGCGCGGGTGCGGATCAACATTTTTGGCGCTTTGCATGGCCCTGGTATGGTGATGCGGTTGATTCCGCTCAAGATCCTCACCCTAGAGCAGCTCAATATGCCGCCTGTCTTAAAAGACATTTGCCACTACCAAAAAGGCTTGGTGCTGATCACGGGGCCCACGGGTTCGGGAAAATCCACGACCCTGGCTGCCATGATCGACTACATCAACAAAGAGATGCCAAAGCACATCGTGACGATCGAAGACCCGATCGAATTTGTGCATACCAGCCAGAAATCGCTGATCCGTCACCGGGAAGTGGGGATGCACACGCGCCTGTTCGACAACGCTCTCAAAGCCGCCCTACGGGAAGATCCCGATATCATTCTGGTAGGGGAAATGCGCGATCGGGAAACCGTCAACACAGCCCTCAAAGCCGCTCAGACCGGACACTTAGTGCTGGGAACGCTGCACACGAACAGCGCTGTGAAGACGATCGAACGAATTCTGCAACTCTATGAACCTGACCAGCAAGAGCCTGTGCGGATTTCCCTGGCGGAGTCGCTGGTGGCAGTAGTTGCTCAGGGTCTCTGCCGCACCACCGACGGCAAGCGGGCCGCCTTCCACGACATCATGATCAACACAGACGCGATTCGGGACTACATCCGGCGCGGCGAAATCGAAGAACTGGAGCAGATTATTCCTCGATGCACCTTTGACGGGATGTGTACCATGAACCAGTCGCTCTACAAGCTCTACGAAGCGGGTATGATCACCGAGGAAACTGCTCTGGAGATGTCGCCTAAGCCCAACGAAATGGCCCAGGCGCTGCGTGGACGAGTTTAGGAGATTGAGTTTTGAAGGACGAGGGCTGAGTTAGGTGAGTTAAGCAATGCATAATGACCCTAACTCAATCCTCAACCCACAGCACTCAACACTCTTCAAAGGCTTGGCCCTATTTACTCCCGGTGGAGATGTGATCTACTGCATCGATCGCGAAAAGCAGACCCATTGGCATCTCCAACTCTGTCTGGCACTCCAGCAATGGCTAGATTTGCCAGAACCACCTCACTTTCTGATTCCTTGCTACACAGCGACGATCGATCGCTGGCGTGATCCCCAAACCCAGCAGGTGCGAACTGTGGCGGAGGCCACTCCAGTGGTGCTGCGGTTTCAAGCACTGTTGAATACGCTGTTTGGCACAGAAGTGCATTGGCAGCCCACCGCTTTGCCGGGGGGCGTTTGCGATCCTCTAGTGCTGTTTACCCACCGCCGTCAGTTTCCTCAACTTTGGCAATCTCACGATTTGCTGGTGCGCTACCAGAAGCCTCTAGCTCCAATCACGATCGCGCCCGTCAGACCCAACCAGTCAAATGCCCAAGGCTACGTGCTGCGGCTGTTTGTCTCTGGCTACAGCAGCACCACCGAACGCACGCTGCAAAGTTTGCATCAGCTACTGGGGCGATCGCTCGAGCAGCCCTACACGTTAAAAGTGGTCGATGTTGGCCAGCATCCTGACCAAGCAGAACGCGACCAAGTGAGCGCCACTCCTACTTTAGTACGAGTCCATCCCCACCCTGTGCGGCGACTGGTAGGCAACCTAGACAACCGGGAGCGTTTGGACTGGCTACTGCGATCGTAGGCGGGTGGATAGGTACAAGAGTGGATGGGCACACCACACGAGTAGAGGAGAAAACCCCAAAACTCCTCACTCCGACGTTGCTGAATGCTGGCTCCCTACTCTTTCTCCCTAGGAAAGAGAGCTAGAATTCCGATTCTTTCGTCACCTTCTGGGCATATTTGGAGAAATACATCGCCAACCGCCCGATCGAGTTTGCCCTAGTGAGAATTGGGTAGAGCCTTGCCTCCAAAGGGTTCCAAGGTTTAAGCAACAATCCAGACTGTAGATCCAGTAGTACAGAGCAAGCAGAATTTCTACCGAAGAATAAAGTAAATTGTTACAATTTGTAAAGAATGATCAAATCTGAAGCCAAACTAGAGTTCAGGAATTGCGATCGTCGCCCAATCTATTAGACCTTCCTATGTCTTCAAACTCCAGCCAGGAGCCATTGCCCCAAAACTCCATCGATCCCAGCTTCAATGAGCGATCGGAAGAAACCCTGGCCCTGCTGGAAAACCAACTGCTGCGGCAACGGATCGCTGCTCAAACTCAGTTGATGCACCTGCTTACCCACCAATTGGCCACGCCGCTCACCTCTCTGAACGGGTCGGTGCATTTACTGGCGGAACCTTCTTTGGAGCCAGAGCATCGCCAGGAATTTCTAGAAATGGTGCAGCATCAGGTTTACCGGCTGCGAAATTTGCTGGAAGATCTGGCGGAGATCCGTGACCTGGAAACGGGAAATCTGGAAACCCATGCCAGCGGCTTTTGTCTGCCCACCCTGATCGAAGAAGTGCTGTCTCCCTTTGCCTACCCCGCCACTTTTGACTTCAGCCCTCGCTTGCAGCCGGCCTGGGGCGATCGCTGGCAAATCTCCCAGGTGCTGGTGAATCTGATCTCCAACGCCATCAAATACTCCCCCAACCGCGCACCGATCGAGCTAGGAGCCACCCTGCAAAGCGACGGACAGCTTCAGGTTTGGGTGCGCGATCAAGGTTTGGGCATTCCCTTGGCCGATCAGCCGCACCTGTTCCAGCACTTCTACCGAGTCCAGCATCCCGATCGTCAGGACATTGCGGGGACTGGGCTGGGACTGTCGCTGTGCAAGCTGCTGGTGGAAAAGCAGGGCGGCCAGATGGGGTTTGAATCGGTTCACGGCCACGGCAGTCGTTTCTACTTCACGCTGCCTGTCGCTTCAACAGAAGGATAGGCAATCTTAGGTAATCTACAGTCTTTAGCTCTAGCGGATCAGCAGCCAGACTCCGCTTAGCGCTACCAGCACACCCAAAAAGCCACGCCAACTTACTTTTTCTCCCTGCCAGAGGGCGATCGGAATCACAAACAACGGACTGGTAGCGCTGAGGGCCTGGGAAATTCCGGTGGCCGTGTACTTAAGCGAGATTTGTTGCAGCCAGATAGCGAGGTAGGTGCTAGCAAAGGCAGTCACGGTCAAAGTCACCAGAAAGTGTCGATCGCGCAGAGGGGCAAGTGCTTGGGGCGATGACCGCTGCCATCCAGCCGCCATGGCTAGAATCAGTACTCCTGCCAACAGCCGTACCAAAGTACTCCATAGGGGATCGATCGGCGTTCCTGCTAGGGCCGCCCGCGTCAGCACTGCCCCAACCGCCTGGCCCAAGGCAGCCAACAAACCGCACCCTAACCCCCGCAGAGGCGCGTGAGCAAGAGAGGGCTCGATCGTCCGTTCCAGCACCACCGTCAGCACTCCAGCTACCGTCAGTCCAATCCCCAGCCAGGCCACCAGTCCCAGTTGCTCCTGCAAAAACACCGAAGCCAGCACCGTCGACAGAGGGGGCGACATGGATTCCAGGACTAGGGCCCGCCGCGGCCCCAGATCGTTCAACGCCTGAAAATAAGCTGTGTCGCCAATCCCGATTCCGATCGTTCCACTCAGCAGCAGGAACCCCAGCGCTGTCGGGCTGACTTCTGGAAACAGTTGTCCCTGCAAGCCCAGCGTCAGAATCAGGAATCCGATCGCGACCGCTCCCTTCGCCAAGTTCAAGATCAACGGCGATAGCTGCCGCCCCATACCGGAGTAGAGGACAGAGGCGATCGCCCAAATTAGGGCAGCACCGAGGGCAGCGAGTTCGCCAGAAGGGAGAGAGGACATAGGGTCAGTGGTAGTAGACGCATCAAGTTTCGTGCCCTAACCAGTCTGCACTGGGGAGCAAAGGTAGCGAGCAAAGGTAGCGAGCAAAGGGCCGTTCCGGGTTACGCTGGAAGAATCCTTCGTTTTGCAGGGGGAGCGTAATTATGGCAGAACCTGACCCTTCCGCAATGCAGTGGGTTAGCACCCTTTCCACCCGCCCGTCTCTAGAATCCGCGATCGCAGAAGTGACGGAGCGATCGCTGGCGGCGCTGCGGGGTTTACCGGATTTAGGATTATTGTTTATTTCGTCAGCTTTTTCCAGCGAGTTCTCGCGGGTAATGCCGCTTCTGGAAGCGAAGCTGCCTGGGGTTCCAGTGGTGGGCTGTAGCGGCAGTGGCGTTGTGGGAATGCAGGATAACCTGACGCAGGAGATTGAAGACAAGCCTGCCCTTTGCCTCACCCTGGCTGCTCTGCCGGATGTGCAGGTTCACACTTTCCATTTACTGGGAGAGGATTTGCCGGATTTGGATAGCTCACCCGATGCCTGGGTGCAGCACCTTGGCGTAGCTCCGGGTGATCGTCCACAGTTTGTGCTGCTGTCTGATCCTTTATCCCCTCGCCTCAACGATTTGTTGCAGGGATTGGACTACGCCTATCCTGAATCCTTGAAGATCGGCGGTTTGGCAGGGACAGGAGCCAGCCGTCGGAGTGCCCTATTCCAGGATTATCAGCTCTGGCGCGAAGGGACGGTGGGGGTGGCGCTGTCGGGTAATATTACCCTGGAGACGATCGTGGCCCAAGGATGCCGCTCGATCGGGCAAACTTACCGCGTTATGGAATCCGAGCGTAACATTATCCTGGCTCTAGAGGAATACGCCAGCCCGGCAAC
>DATNQR010000153.1:0-4821 GCA_036703905.1 Thermosynechococcaceae cyanobacterium | reverse complement strand
AACAGATCTGTCACTTCCCCAAACGCAACGACTCTACCCGCCGAGTCTTGCAGACAGGGGTACAATGGCTCGCCAAAGAGAGTTGAGAAGAGGTGCATCACAGAAAGCCCAAAGACTTGTAGTATACGTAAGACAGGAATAACTTCCTACATACTACAGGCGTAGTATACTCCTGTCCACTCTTTCATGCAGTAAGTCAAGCTGAGTAGACCTGCAATGGATACTCATCCGCAGATCCGTGTTACAGAAACTTGAGCCAACGCCGAGTTTTACCCTCAGAGAAAAGTTTTCAGAAGATTCTCCGGTTCCCTCTTCTTAAGGAGAGGGCCAAGGGAGAGGTGCTTTCAACTAATCTCAGGAAAGTTGCACAGCGCGTAGGGCGGCTAGTCTGAACTGGGGACGAGAGCGCCGGATTGGTAGCGAATTCCAGCATCTTTGAAGCGGCGCAGGGCCTCACCGAGGCGATCGCAGTCGGCAATCAAACTCACCCGCACGTAGCCTTCTCCACCTGCGCCAAAGGCATTCCCTGGAGTCAGCACTACGCCCGTCTGCTGCAAGACCGACAGGGCAAAATCCGTGGACGTGGTTTCCGGTGGGCAGGGAACCCAAAGATACATCGTCGCTTTGGTTTTGGGCACAGACCAGCCCAGTTCCGCCAGACCTTGAATCAGGAAATCGCGGCGGGTGCGGTAGCGGGCCTGGACTTCGTGCAGGTAAACATCAGGTAGCTGGAGCGCAGTTTCGGCAGCAGCTTGCAGCGCCATGAAAATCCCGTAGTCCAAATTAGTCTTTAGCGTTCGCAAGCCCTGGATAATATGGCGATTGCCCACTACAAAACCGACCCGCCAACCTGCCATGTTGTAGGTTTTAGAGAGCGTGTGGAACTCTACGCCGATATCTTTGCCGCCTGGAATCTCCAGCAAACTGGTGGGCTGGTAGCCATCAAAGGCAAGTTCGGCGTAACAAAGATCGTGGACGAGCAAAATCTCATAGTGGCGGGCAAAGGCGACGATTTCCTCAAAGAACTCGCGGGGAGCAGTAGCGGCAGTGGGATTGCTGGGGTAGTTGAAGTAGAGAATTTTCGCCTGCCGAGCCACGTCTTCGGGAATCGTGCTCACGTCGATCAGCCAGTCGTTTTCCGGCTTCAGCACGAGGCTGTGGATCTTTGCTCCCGCGATCGCTGGTCCTCGGAAGTGGGCTGGATAGGCCGGACTGGGAACCAGCACCACATCTCCTGGATTGACATAGGCTAGAGCCAAGTGAGTCAAACCTTCTTTAGAACCCAGCAAAGGCAAAGCTTCACCATCCGGGTCAAGCTGCACCGTGTAACGACGGTTGTACCACTCTGTGATGGTGCGACGGAAGCTGGCTGTGCCTTCAAAGGGAGGATAGCCGTGGTAGTTGGGATTTTGAATCGCCTTGATTGCCGCTTCGACCACAGGCTGGGGCGTGGCTCCGTCCGGGTTGCCCATGCCCAAGTCAATCAGATCCAGCCCTTGCTCCCTAGCTCGAAGCTTCAGCTCATCCAGACGGGCGAAAACGTAGGGCGGCAGAGAGCCAAGACGATCGGCGGGACTAATCCAATCTAGTTTCATACGCCCACCTCACTTCTAGACCGAGACTCGTTGCCTTTCTCCTCGCCCCTCGTCGTGCTGGACACCATAGCCGCCAGTAGTTGGGCCGGCTCCACTGCAAAGGGCAAGTGATGGATATCGGACTTGGGGTTGCAGGCAATGTCTGCGGCGTGCTGAAGCTGGGCGATCGTCACTTCCGATAGGCCCAGTTCAGCTAAATCCGTCGGCAAGCCAATCTCGCGATAGAACTTGAGCAACTGCTGGCGGGCCGTGGCGGCCAGTTGGTTGCCCTGCACCAGTTCCTCCAGTCGTAGCTGCACCAAGATTCCGTAGGCGACTTTTTCCCCATGCAGCGTGCCGTGACTAGCTAGCAGATGAGTCAAACCGTTGTGGACTGCGTGGGCCGCCACCGTGCGGCATTGAGCGCCGCCCAAACCACCGATCGCCCCTGCCAGCAGCACCGTTGCGTCCACCACTTCCCGCCAGGTTTCGCTTCCCGGTGCTCCCAAGGCAACTGCCGATTTCTGCAACAAAATATCGCGCAACACCCGCGCCTGCTGAACTGCGGCAATGATCAACGTTTGCTGAGAAGCGCCACTACTGACCGAGGCTTCGTACCATTTGGCGATCGCGTCTCCAATGCCTGCCACTAAAGTTCGGCGGGGTGCAGTCTGGATCAGGTCGTAGTCTAGCAGCAACAATTCAGGGCATCGTGGCAAAGGCACATCGTAGAGGAATGCCCCGCCATCAGAGTACACATTAGAAAGGGCAGTCCAAGCGGCACAGGTCGCGCCGGAGGTGGGAATTGTTACTACGGGCAGGTTGCTCTGGTGGGCTAGTAGTTTGGCGGCATCCAGCGCTTTGCCCCCGCCAAAACCGATGATTACGTCCGCTTGGTGCTGGACAACTGCTTGCCGAAGCTTTGCTAAAGTTGCTTCGCTGCAATCTGGAGTGTAAGAGGCAGAGGCGATCGTCATCCCAGGAGCCTCCGCCAGACGACTCAGGTGCGCCTCAACCTGAACCCGATCGCCCTTCACCAGCAACGGCCGCGAACCCAACCGAGCGATCGCGGCTCCCGCCTGAGCGAGAATACCACTCCCTCGCACGACCTGGGCAGGTGCAACCATCAGACAAGGTATTGACATAAGACAACACAGAGAAGTTAGTTGGGAAGTTAGGTCAAGGACTGGGGAAGCTGAGCGATTTCGTCCGGGTAAACTTCAATTGCTGGTTGAGCATCCACACGAGATCTCAAGGATGGGCGTACCTGACCCAGATAAAGCGGGCGGGAAACCCCTGGTTTTGGATGGACGATCGTCCGCAGCCGGATCGTTATTTTACCGTCACTCTCAGGAGATCGACCCGACGAATATAGATCGATCGCGGCTTGCTGAAGAGTAGCCTTGACCTGATCTGCCGTCACTGAGGACGGAACCGCGATCACCACCCGCCCGCCACCCGTGTCGTAGACGCGAGAGTAATGAATCGCTCCAGCGATCGCTGGACGTTGATACAAACCCAAACTCAATGCAAACAAGCCTCCGGTCAGCACTCCCATGAAGCCTGTCACTCCCACCAGCCGAAAGCGAAAGCCCCACTTCAAAACCAGTGCCAGAACAGTCATAACTGCACAAAAAATTGTGAAGTAGCCGCTCCACTGAGCCAGGGTAAGAATTTGTTCACTCGACATAGCGACCCCCACCCATTAAGACTCAAACAGCCAGGTTTTAACTCGCTCCAAGCTTTTCCAACCAGGTTTGCGTGTCAAACCGTCTTGAAGGTTCTGCTCGATTTCTTCCCGTAGTTCCGCCACCACCATGATGATCTGCCGAGCAATCTCAACGTGTTCTCGCACACCTTTTTTGGAGGTTTCCAGCATTGCGATCGACAGATTGACTCGCGCCTGGGGATCTTGCGGGTTCAGCTTCACCGCTTTGAGCGCGGCATCATAAGCTTGGTTCGGCTTCTCCGTCAGCAAATATAGCCACGCCAGACACGTCCAGGCAGAACTGGTCTTTCTGGAGCGCTCACAGACTTCCTTGAACACAGGAATCAGCGCCGCCGGATCTTCGCCCGCTCGATAGCGCTCTAGTCCTTCGTCAAATAAAGATTCGATCGTTTGAGTCATCGCTTCTATCAAAAATCAACAGTTCGGGATGAAGCGTCGATCGCATTCAGCGACCCTCAATTCTTCACCCCAAAGCGGCCTCAGGCCGAAAAAGATTTGCCGCAGCCACAGGTTTGGCTGGCATTGGGATTGGTGAATTGAAAACCGCCCCCAATTAAGGCATCGCTGTAGTCTAGCACCAAGCCGTAGAGATACAGCAGACTTTTGGGATCGCACACCACCTTGAAGCCAGCGTAGTCGTACACTTCATCGCTGGGCTGGATCTTGCTAGGATCTTCAAAATCCATCATGTAGGACATCCCAGAGCAGCCGCCGCCCCGTACACCAACCCGCAGACAAAGATCCTGTCCTTGCCGCTCCCGCAGTAATAGCACGTGCCTGAGGGCTGCCTCGCTCATTTGGATGCCTCTCTGAGGCTGGGTTGCTTGTGTCTGAACTGCTTGCATCATAGGTTCCTCAATCTCTTTGCCATCAACTGCGATCGCGAAGACCACTGCTACTGCTTCTATAGTATCAAGTATCAAGGAAGCAGGTGTTAAGGAAGCAGCAAAGCGGGCTGATAGGTGAAGAAGTATAGCCCTATCCCATAGGTTAGGCAGGGTGCAGGTGCGGAACCCCTGGCCCCATACCCCTTCAAACCCAATGTTCTACAGCTGTAGACAGACAGCTACAGAACAGGTAAGAAGTGGATGGGTAACACCTCAAAGCTCATACTGCCTCTACCACGCGCCACGCTTCCCCGTTGGGCGCACTGTCATCCAGTTTGTTCGCGCCATAGCTAACTGCTCCTCCGTCAGCTTTGCCCCTGTCAAGTTTGCGCCACACAAGTTTGTACCCCGCAGGTTCGCATTCAGCAAATAAGCCGCGCTCAAATCCGCCCCACGCAGATCGGCTCCTTCCAGGTCGGTGTTGCTCATGTAGGCTTTCGCCAGGTTCGCATCCCGTAAATTGGCCCGTGTCAGGTTAGCCCGTCCGAAATCTGAGTTAAACAGGTTCGCTCCCTGCAAGTTGATCTTGCTCAGGTTGGCTTGATGAAACACTGCGCCCGATAGGTTAGCCTTGGGCAAGCTGAGGGAGTTGAGGTCGTGGGAGGCAAAGTCACGCTTGCCTTTGGTGTAA
>DATNQR010000152.1:0-23600 GCA_036703905.1 Thermosynechococcaceae cyanobacterium | reverse complement strand
GTGAATGTCTGTTGCTACTGAGAATCCCAAGCGGGCCACCATGCCGGAAGACAGCGCTTTCATCGGCACAGACACGTACTCCTCCAACTCAGCGAAATCAAGCACTGACTGGATGCGCTGCTTCATCTCGCGCTGTGAGAAGCCCAGCATGACTCCGTAGAGAACAATGTTGTCTTCTACAGAGAGATCCATGTCGAATCCAGCCCCCAGTTCGATCAGAGGTGCAATTTTGCCACGCACCCAACTGCGGCCCTGAGTCGGCTGCAAAATGTTGCAGATTACCTTGAGCAAAGTGGACTTGCCAGAGCCGTTTGCCCCTAGGATGCCAATTTTTTCTCCCGATCGCACCACCAGATCCACTTGATCCAGCACCAACTTCTTGGCGGGCTGGCGGTACTTTCCCTCCAGAAACGACAGGATGGTTTTCTTAAGATCGTAAGAAAACTCCTCCTGGGTGCGTCGCCACAGGGAAACATTGTCAATGCGTATCACTTCCATCTACAGCAAGTCCACCTATAGCAAGTCCATAAACTGCGATCGCCACCATCGAAAGCAAGTCCAACCCAGAGCGAGCAAGATAACCCCGCTCAGGATTGCCCCGGAAGCCAAACCCATATCTGGCGGAGCCCCTGACAGGACTATCTGGCGAATGCTCTCAATGATAGGAGTAAGAGGATTCAGAGCCAAGAAGGGCTTCACTGAGTCGGGCACGATCGCGGCGGGGTAGAAAATGGGACTCGTGACCCATAGCACAAACACCACAAGTTCGTAGAAGTAGGGCAGATCTCGAAAGAACACAAACAGTCCACTTACCAGAAATCCAACGCCAGTGCAAACCAGCACAAGCGACAAACTCGGCAGGAGAATGGCCACAACGTTCAGCAAACTGTGGGAAGTAATCAGCGTGACGATCGCCAGTAACGGCAGCGCTCCCACCGCAAATTGAAATACATTCGCCGCAATCATGGAGAGGGGAAATACGGCGATCGGTAGCCGAACTTTGTTGAGTAGAGAGCCACTGGAGACCACACTGGAAAGCGCCTGAGAGGTGGCAGCCGAAAAGAAGTTAATCACCACCAGCCCAGTGAAGGCTGCTAGAACGTAGTTTGTAATGGAGTTGTTGTAGTACTTGGCGAAGGTTGTTCCAAAGACCGCCGTGTAAAGGCTCGTCATGATCAATGGATTCAGCAGCGACCAGTAAACTCCCAGCAATGAGCCTCGGTAGCGCACCTTCAGATTGCGTTTGACCAGAACGACAAGCAATTCCCAAAATCGCTCAAATTGGTTCAGGGGCAGTTTAGCTGGAAGGGAGATGGCCATGCGGGACGAGAGACGAAGGGAGCAAGAGGGCGGAACCAATCTGATCTAACTTCTCTGGTATTGGTGGTAATGTCAACCACCTGACCTGGTAGTTCAATGGAGTCTGCTTGGGGGCGCGACGCTGATAATCACCGACTACTGAAGCAGTCCTGTTTGTTCCAGGCGATCGCGAATCGCGTGCTGCTGTTCCAGATTGTAGCCCCAGCGTTCCAGAAATCGCTGGTAATCTCCCGTGCCCGTGTCGATAGTCCTAGCGAGTGCCTGGGCATGGTGCTGAAGTGGGGCAGAGGGCAACATCTGGATCAGTTGAGCTGTGCGCGATCGTACTCGATCGGAACCCAGAGCCATTTCTTCGTGCTGGTTCTGGCGGTGAGTAATGCCCATGGCGGTGGACATGGCCAGATTTTTCACCAGCAAGGGCGCAACCACTTCGGGAACCGTGCCGAGGGCTTGGAGTACCGCAGGAACGGGAGTATCAGCTAGGGGACGATCGTCGCTAAGATAGGTCACAAAAAATCCCCGTGCGCCGTTCTCACTACTGACTAGCGCACTTACCGTATCTGCTAAAGCCGCATCCGATAGCTTGCCCTGCTCTAGTTGCTCCAACAGAGACTGGGTCAGGACGATCGCCTGCTCAAAACTCACACCATCAGGAACTGTCAAGGAGTCAACGGCCATAGATCTAGGAATATCTGGTATCTTGAGCATCTCTGAGTATGATTGTCTAAAGTATGGCGATCGTTTCCTCTAAAAAACAACCTCCAGAGTCAGATGCACAGAAAAGTAGCGATCAGCTACCTCTGGATCAGGCCCTTCCGGATCAGACTTCTCCCGGAACGGTCAAAGCAACTCGTGGAAAAACGCCTCGGGCAAAATCTGCGGCTCCTGAACCCCTGCTTCAACCTGAAGCCGAGCCAGAAGAACGCAGCAAACAGGAAGAAAAACTGCGTCCCCATCGAATTGAGGAATACATCGGGCAGAAGGACTTGAAAGAAGTCTTGGATATTGCCATCAAAGCTGCCAAAGGCCGCAACGAAGCGCTGGATCACCTGTTGCTCTATGGCCCGCCAGGGTTAGGCAAGACCACGATGTCTTTGATTTTGGCGGCAGAGATGGGCGTGTCCTGCAAAATCACCAGTGCTCCAGCGCTGGAGCGGCCGCGGGATATTGTCGGGTTGCTAAATGGACTGGAATGTGGAGACGTACTGTTTATTGACGAAATCCACCGCCTGCCCAGAGTCACTGAGGAAATTCTTTACCCAGCTATGGAGGATTTCCGGCTAGATATTGTGATTGGCAAAGGCTCCAGCGCTCGGACACGATCGCTTCCTCTGCCGCCCTTCACTCTGGTTGGGGCCACCACGCGGGTCGGGGCTCTGACCTCACCTCTACGCGATCGATTTGGCATTATTCAACGCCTGCGGTTCTATGAACTGGATGAACTGACGGAGATTGTCCTGCGAACGGCGACCCTGCTGGAAACGCCGATTACGCCAGAAGGAGCCATTGAGGTGGCCCAACGATCGCGGGGCACACCTCGGATTGCCAATCGCCTGCTGAAACGGGTGCGAGACTACGTGCAGGTGAAAGCTTCCGGCGTGATTACTCAGACGATCGCTGCTGAAGCTCTGGAGCGGTTCAACATTGATCCCTGCGGACTGGACTGGACAGATCGCCGCTTACTAACGGTGATGATTGAGAATTTCAACGGTGGCCCGGTGGGACTGGACACGATGGCCGCAGCCACGGGCGAGGACGTGCAGACGATCGAGGAAGTCTACGAGCCTTATCTACTGCAAATTGGCTACCTCAATCGCACCTCCAGAGGTCGCGTCGCCACACCCGCTGCCTGGAAACACCTCGGCTTCTCACCCCCGGATAGCCAGTTGTCTCTGGTGGGCTGTAGGTAGCACATTGGGTAGCACAGGTAAATCATGCATAATCACAGACTCGTAGGTTAGGACGGGGTACAGGGCTTCCACCCCACACCTGCTTCAAACCCAATGTTTTAGCCTGTCTATCTCCTAAGCTGTCTAGCTACAGCTATAAATCACATCACGGCTGACCTGTAGCATCTGGTTGCCCCCGCGCTGAAACTCGTAGGGAACGCGCTTGATCTGGGTAGCGTATCCTGCGGCACTGAAATGTTCCACTACAGACTGCACAAAGGGTGAGAGTTCGCCAGAAACCGTCAGCAAGGGAAAGATTCGCACTGCTGCCGCCACGCGGGTCATCTCGACGATCGAGTCAAGGTGGAATTGCAGTGACAGATGATCGGAGTAGGTGAACAGCAGATGAGAGCAGAGCGCTAGATCAAACTGTCGATCGGCGAAGGGTAGATCAGGTAACGCTTCAGAGCGGTAGCGGTGCTGCAATCGACCCAGCTCGAAATCCGCCAGAAACGCCTGCATTGCTGCCATTCGTATTTGTCCCATTCGCTCTGGAGAACCAAGTTCCTGCCAGACGTAGCAGTGCTGCTCGGCTGCAACCCCTTGCAAAATTTTGGGATAGGTTGTCTGAATTTGCTGCTGAATCTCCTCTGTCGAGAATTCGTAGAGCGGATCACAGGAAATAACAGAACCGTTTTGCTGCGTCATTTCCACGTTGAAACTGGCGGGCCCGCCGCCACAGTCAAGGATTTTGCAGGCGCGATCGTCCTCACTCAGAGCAAACATTCGCACATATTCAGAGCACGATCGACCCCACGGAACCACTTGATCCAGCTTTAACCCCATTTTCCGTCTGCCTACATCGCTTACAAGCTCAATTACAAGCTCAATGTCTCGCTAACTTCCATCACTAGCTTGTTCTTAGCCCCTGCTTTCTGGAACGCCTAACGGTTAATGAATAGTCCAATGACCACATCGTGCAACCAAGTTGATACAGTTCCTGCAACGCGAAAATCGCACTTCTAATGGTTCAGAAGTGAGGCGGGCAGTGTGACGATCGGTGATTATCTTAACTTCATGCAACCCACTTGATGCGGCAGCAGACCCTTAAATCCTCGAATTTTCTGTAGGCGCTGCCAGAAGATAGATTTTTGACGGAGTGCTAATCGTAACATTGTGTAACTGACAACTTGGGGTTAGCATGGACATAGCGATGTCCGCAACGGATGTCGATGTTGAATTCTACGAAGTTCATGGACTCTAGTCCATTCCCCCCCAGTACTACCCTCCTCTGACCTGGTGAGCCACTGTCTCCCAGCGCGGGGGAGATATGAGGAAATGCCATGCTTACTCAGGAAGGACGTGCTTCGCTGTCAGATGTTGCTGATCTAAATCGGCTTAAGTTTGAACTGAACCAGCTACAGGCGATCGATGTAGGCGACTACATTGCTGAAATGCCCTTAGAGCGCCGGGCGATCGCCTTTCGACTGCTGAAGAAAGATCAGGCAACCGATGTGTTTGAATACCTGGATCAGGAAATCCGTGAGGAACTGATCGGATCGCTCCACGATGTCCAGGTGTGTCAACTGGTGGAAGGAATGCGCCCGGACGATCGGGCCGAGCTGTTTGATGAGCTGCCTGCGGGCGTAGTGCGTCGTCTGATCCAGCAACTCAGCCCGGCTGAGCGGCAAGCCACCTTCACAATCCTGGGCTATCCCGAAGGCACGGCTGGGCGGGTAATGACCACCGAATACGTTCGCCTGCGGCAGGGGTTGTCCGTTTCTCAAGCCCTGAGCAAAATCCGTTTGAATGACCAGGATAAAGAGACGATTTACTACGCCTATGTTACCGACGACAACCGCAAGCTGGTGCAGGTCGTGTCGCTGCGGCAACTGCTGTTCTCGCTCCCCGATGCCCTAATTCGAGATATCGCCAGCGATCGCGTCCTCAAAGTCCATACCGAAACGTCCCAGGAAGAAGTGGCCCAGGTCATGAAGCGCTACGACCTGCTGGCGCTGCCTGTGGTCGATCGTGAAGATCGGCTGGTGGGGATCATCACGATCGACGACGTGATCGACATTCTGGAAGAAGAAGCCACCGAGGATATCCAACGAATTGCTGGCGGCAGCGGCGGTGAGGAATCGTCTTTATCTCACCCGTGGGAAAAACTCCGAAACCGCTTGCCCTGGCTGGTGGGCATCATGGCGCTATATATTGGAGCCTCTAGCGCGATCGCGCCGTTTCAGCAAACCATTGCCGCGATCCCGGTGCTGGCGGTGATTATGCCGTTATTCTCCAACACAGGCGGCACAGTAGGCATTCAAGCTCTGACAGTGACGGTTCGATCCCTGGGAGTTGGCGAAGTCACGCCCCAGGACACACTGAAGATTTTGCGACGGGAACTGCTTGCCGGAGTGGGGACTGCCCTAGCTCTGGGAGTGACTATGGTGCTGCTGTCTCTGCTGTGGACGAAGCCCCAGGAGCGCTGGGTCGGCGTAGTCGCCGGAATGGTGATGGCCAGCAACAGTTTGGTTGCTGTAACGCTAGGAACGCTATTGCCTATGGCAATGAAGCGGCTGAAGGTTGATCCGGCGTTGATCAGTGGGCCGCTGGTGACGACTCTGCTGGACTCGATCGGCTTCATCCTCTTCCTATCCCTGATCACCTTTAGCCTAACCGTGCTGCACTTGTCAGTTTAGGTTCTCTTGTCAGTTTAGATTTTGTTGCCTCTTGAATCGAGAGGGTTGAGCCATATCTTCAGGATGCTAGGGAGCGGATTTTGCCCAGAGGAGTGGTCAGATCTTCTGCCCAAACTTAGGTTAGAATTCAACTTCCTGAGCATCCCAACGGCAGCGCATCGGTAAGCAGGTTCAATGACGGCAAGCCTCCCCATCGCCACAACCTCCTCTCTGGAGCAGTCCCTTAAGCATTACTTTGGCTACGACAGTTTCCGGCCCGGCCAGCAGTCCATCATCGAATCGGTGTTGCAAAACCAGGATTTGATGGTGATCATGCCGACAGGCGGCGGTAAGTCCCTTTGCTTTCAGTTGCCAGCGCTCCTGAAGCCAGGACTGATGGTAGTGGTGTCGCCGTTGATCGCGCTAATGCAGGATCAGGTGCAGCAGCTAGAGGATAACGGCATTGCCGCCACGTTCCTCAACAGCAGCCTGAATCTGGCGGAGATGCGTGCTCGATCGCACCTCTTGTTGGATGGCCATATCAAATTGCTCTACGTTTCTCCAGAGCGGCTGTTGAGCGAGGATTTCCTAACGAACTTTTTGCCCCAGGTGCAGCAACGAGTTGGAATTTCGGCCTTTGCGATCGATGAAGCGCACTGCGTCTCCGAATGGGGCCACGACTTCCGCCCAGAATATCGCCAGTTGCGTCAGTTGCGCGATCGCTTCCCCGGTGTGCCGATGATGGGGCTGACAGCCACCGCTACCGAGCGAGTCCGACGAGACATTGTGCAGCAGCTTGATCTGCGATCGCCCTGGGTTCACGTTGCCAGTTTTAACCGCCCCAACCTCTACTACGAAGTTCGCCCCAAGACCAAAAATGCTTACCCGGAACTGGTGAAGCTAATCCGGCAGGCAGAGGGAGCGGCGATCGTCTATTGCCTCAGCCGCAAGAAAGTGGAGGAACTGAGCTACAAGCTTCAGCAGGACGGCATCGCCGCACTACCCTACCATGCTGGACTGGATGCCAAAGTCCGCAGCGAAAACCAGACGCGGTTTATTCGAGATGACGTGAAGGTAATGGTAGCGACGATCGCCTTTGGCATGGGCATCAACAAGCCAGATGTGCGCTGCGTAGTGCATTACGACCTACCTCGCAACATCGAAAGCTATTACCAAGAATCAGGGCGGGCTGGACGGGATGGCGAACCGGCTCAGTGTGTCCTGTTCTATGGCGTGGGCGATATCCGCACCGTGGAGTTTTTGATCAGTCAGAAAGTTGACCCTAGCACGGGCACACCCCTGGAGGAAGAGCAGCGCATCGCTACCCAGCAACTCCGCCGCGTGATTAACTACGCCGAAGCAACCGAGTGCCGCCGAACAATTCAACTAGGCTACTTTGGCGAAGCGTTTCCGGGCAACTGTGATGGCTGCGACAACTGCCGATCGCCCAAGCCCATTGCTGACTGGACAATCGAAGCCCAGAAGTTTCTCAGTTGCATTGCCCGCTTCGCCCAACGGGGTCAGAGCTTTGGGATTGGGCACACGATCGATGTGCTGCGCGGCTCCAAGGGCGAACGGGTGCTGAAGCACGGTCATGATCAGCTTTCTACCTACGGCATCGGCAAGGATCGCAGTCTGGACGAGTGGCGTAGTTTGGCTCGATCGCTGCTGCACCAGGGTTTGGTGGAGGAAGCCAGCGATGGGTATTCCGTGCTAAGGCTGAATGACCTGAGTTGGGAAGTGCTGCGGAAACAGCGCCCAGTAATGGTTGCCATCATGCCTGGGAAAGTGGAGAAAGCAGAGAAGGGAGCGATCGAGTCAGTTCCTGCCAACGCGATCGAGATCGACGCTTTGTACGATCGTCTGCAACAACTCCGCAAGCGCTTAGCAGACGAACAAACCGTGCCGCCCTACGTGGTCTTCCCCAACTCCAGCCTGAAGCTGATGGCCCAACTTCAACCCCGCACCCTGGAGCAATTTTCGCAGATTTCCGGCGTAGGCACTCGTAAGCTCGCTCAGTACGGCGATGCGTTTCTCACGGAGATCCGCGCCTTTCGGCGGGAACTGGAGCCAGAACCTACGCCGATCGACCCTAGCACTGCCAGCTACACCCAGCTGCAAACCCTGAAGCTTTATCAGCAAGGCAGCAAGCCAGCCGAGATTGCGGAGAAACGCAACCTGCGGCTGACTACCGTGATGGATCACCTATCGCTGCTGCTGGAGATGGGTCACGCGATCGACTTGGATACCCTGGTTGCCCCCGATCGTCAGCAGAAAATTGAGGCTGCCCTGGAAACCGTGGGATCAGATTCACTCTCCAATTTACGGGAGTTCCTGGGTCAGGAAATCTATGGCTACGACGAAATTAAGCTGGTGCGGGCAAGGTGGCGACGATCGCGACAGCTTCAGTCTGGCTGAGTGGCGATCGCTAGCTTTCTTTGAGGGGTGAGTCTTGAGTGGATCAATCCCTCTAGAGAGGTAACCGAACCCGCTAGAATGAAGGCTGTTCAAAAGCTGGTTTCCTATGTCTGTTCGCGTCCGCATTGCCCCTAGCCCCACCGGAAACCTGCACATCGGCACGGCTCGAACGGCAGTGTTTAACTGGCTATTTGCCCAGCGTAGTGGTGGACAGTTCATTCTTAGAATCGAAGACACTGATCTGGAACGATCGCGCCCCGAATTCACCAAGAACATCCTAGAGGGACTGTCCTGGCTGGGTCTGACCTGGGACGAAGGCCCATTCTTCCAGTCCGATCGCTTGGATCTCTACGGTCAGAAGGTGCAGGAACTCCTAGATCGCGGCCTAGCTTACCGCGCCTACGATACGCCTGAAGAACTGGACGCAATGCGAACTGCCCAAAGAGCCAGAAAAGAAGCACCTCGCTACGACAACCGCCATCGTGACTTGACTCCTGAGCAGGAAGCTGCGTTTGTGGCGGAAGGGCGCAAACCCGTGATCCGGTTCAAAATTGATGACGATCGCGAAGTCTCCTGGAACGACTTGGTGCGCGGCACAGTGACCTGGAAAGGACGCGACCTAGGCGGAGACATGGTGATTGCCCGTGCTGCAACCGAGACAACGATCGGACAGCCGCTCTATAACTTTGTGGTCGTAGTGGATGATATTGAGATGCGGATCAGCCAGGTGATTCGCGGCGAAGACCACATCGGTAACACTCCTAAGCAAATTCTGCTCTATGAAGCGTTGGGCGCAACGGTTCCAGAGTTTGGGCACACTCCTCTGATCCTGAACCAGTCTGGCGCAAAGCTCTCCAAGCGGGATGGGGTAACTTCCATCTCTGAATTTCAGCAAATGGGCTACACCGCCGCCGCGATCGCCAACTACATGACGCTGCTAGGCTGGTCGCCCCCGGAAGGCATGACAGAGATCTTCACCCTCCCAGAAGCGGCAGAAAAATTCAGCTTCGATCGCGTCAATAAGGCCGGAGCTAAGTTCGACTGGGACAAGCTCAACTGGCTCAACAGCCAATACCTCCACGCTCTACCGATCGAGGAACTCACGGATCTGCTAATTCCCCAGTGGCAGGCGGCAGGATTTGAGTTCGACTGGACGGGCAAGCGTCCTTGGCTGGAGCAATTGACGGCGCTGCTGGCTCCCAGCCTAGTGCGATTGGATGAAGCCGCGCCCATGAGCCAGTATTTGTTTAGCGAAACCGTTGAGTTCACCGAAAAGGCATTGGGGCAGCTAAAGCAAGATGGCGCTGCCAAGACCGTCGAGCTTGTTCTCGGCGCTATCCCTGCTGACGAGCTTTTGACTGAGGCTTCCGCTCAAGCTCTGCTCGATCGTCTCACCAAAGAGCACAGTCTCAAGAAGTTGAAGCCCACTCTACGGGCCGCCTTGACTGGCTCTATGCAGGGGCCCGATTTGCTGCAATCCTGGCTGCTGCTCAATCATCTGGGCTGGGACAAGCTGCGGCTTCAGAAGTCCCTAGCGTTGATCGCAAACAACTAGACAGCCTGAAACTGTACTACTTTTGCTCCAACGTCACCTCGTAGCTGCTTCAACTCCTGAAGGATCAATGTTATTCCCTTTGTAGAACTATTTGGGAGCTAATACTTGGATCGTGGGCATCGCAGCTATCTAGCTCCCATCAGTTTTGACGTACAGCGAGATGCAATCCCATGTCATCAAGTCACCTGAGAGCCTGAGATAAAGCTGAGAGTTTGCTCCTGTCGCTTGGGGAAAGAGGTGGCACGATCGACCTACCCCAACCAACCCTTCAGCCGCTCGGCAATTTGAGGTCGGCGCAGCTTTCGCATAGCCTTGCTCTGGATCTGACGTACCCGCTCCCGCGAGAGGTTAAACAATCCTCCCACTTCTTCCAGAGTGCAGGGCTTGCTGGAGGTGAGTCCGTAGCGCAGGGAGATCACGTCTTTTTCCCGCTGGGTCAGCACATCTTCCAGGACTTCCCACATTTCCTGCCGCAGCATCGTTTCGCTCATTTGCGCTTCCGGCGATTGGGTGTCTCCATCCTCCAGCAAGTCCATGAGTTCTGTGTCTTCGCCCTTGCCGACGCGATGGTTCAAAGACAGAGACTTACGCCGAACTTGTTGCAGGTTCCGCAGTTGGTCTGGAGTGATCTCCAAAGCGGCTGCCAGTTCGACTTCATTCGGATTGCGGCCAAGTTCTTTCCGCAGGTCACGGTGGGCTTTCTTCAGCTTGTTTAGCTTTTCGACGATGTGAATGGGCAACCGGATGGTACGGGCATCATTGGCGATCGTCCGGGTGATGCCCTGACGAATCCACCAATACGCATAGGTCGAAAATTTGTAGCCCTTGTCGGGATCGAACTTCTCAGTCGCCCGATTCAGCCCCAGCGCCCCTTCTTGAATCAAATCCAGGAACGGCACTCCCCGGTTCAGATAGCGCTTGGCGATCGACACGACTAAGCGCAGGTTCGATCGAATCATCTTGCGCTTGGCGACGCGGCTTTGGTAAAGCTTTTGCTCTAGTTGACGCTCGGTCAGGTTCAGCGCCGTCGCCATTTCTGCTTTCGTGGGGAGCTGTCCCGTTGTTTGCTTAAGTTGGGTCTGGACTTCCTCAAGCTCCGACAGATAGCGAATGCGCCGAGCCAGCTCTACCTCTTCATTGGACTTCAGCAGTGGATAACGCGCCATTTCCTTGAAGAACGCGCCAACTGCATCGTCAGAAATGCTTTTGCTGTACCCGGAGGGACGGGCCGACGCAATTTGATCGAAGCCAATGTCTGCAAGGGTGGCTTCTTCTTCCTCAGTGAGTTCTGCTGCCACAGCCGAGATCTCGGTGAAATCTGGCTCCTCTATTCCAGCCACGATCGACAAATCTTCGTCGTTGGGCGCGATCAGGTCAAACTCCAGTGCAGGAGAACTTAGCTTAGAAGCGTCAGGGGCAAGCGTTTGGGTGGGGGTAGGCTCTTCGTACATACTAAATCGCTAAATTCTTAGAGGGGCAACAGTAAAAAAATGAATTGAACGGGGGCTATTAAAGACGGCTAAGCGTCTTTCTGCTCAAATGGCTCAACTTTTAGAAACTCAGCTTATCGGGAAGATCTTATTGAAGAGGTTTCGCGGTGGAAGATTCTTGGATGGAGGATTCAGAAAAATCCCAGAACTTTTTCAGGTCTAGGACAGTAGCTTTGAGCATCTGAAGTTGAACAGGTATTGCTGTCGGAGCTTCAGCGTTTTCCCTGCCAGATGATCAGCAAAGGAGAAGCTAACTACTGAAATCAAGCAGCGCTGGGGTTAAAAGCACTGATTTGAAGCAAGAGCACTTCGGCTACTGGACTGAACAATCACAGGAACACTAACAAGCTGTAGTCCTCTCTATTCGCCTGAATTCACTTGAGACGATCGCCGTTAAATTTCCTCCATGTGCGTTGCAAAATGTAATCGGCTTTGGTATAACAGGCTCTCACACAGACTGTGGCTTTGCTCTCTACCGATGGTGAGAAACCCGCTCTGTCAGAGGCTAGAGTGTAGGAGCGACCTGAAGGATGGAAGCAATGTCTGCCTTAACTGCCGAGCTTGAGAGTTCCTACACCTTGCCCCTCTGCGATCGATGGCTGGAAGTGCTGGTGGATTGTCCTGGGGCACAGGGAGTGTTCACCTACCGCATTCCGGCTGATCTAGTGGTGCGGCCGGGAGACATTTTGAGTGTGCCGTTTGGAACACAGCAGGTGGGAGCGATCGCTCTGAACACCGTCGCCCAACTTCCCCCAAACCTCGATCCTGCCCAAGTCAAGGACATTGAAACCGTCCTCAGTCCAGGCTTTTTCCCACCCACCTACTGGGAGCTACTCAATCGGGTTGCTGCTTACTACTACACGCCTCTGATGGGAGTGGTGCGGGCTGCGTTGCCACCAGGGTTGCTGGCCCGATCGCAGCGTCGGGTACGGTTGGTGAGGAGCGAAGCGGTGGAGGGGAGAGCTGGAGAAAGCGCAGCGCAAATCCTGCACTTACTCCAAGCCAGCAAGGCTGGAGACTATAGCTGGCAGCATCTTCAGCGCCAGGTGCAAGGGGCGAGTCGAGGCATTCACGAACTGCTAAGGCTGGGGTTAGTGGAGAATTACCTAGTGCCACCCTCTCCCGTGCGGCCGAAGCAAAAGCAGGCGGTGACGCTGGTGCTGAACCCGTTACCCGTAGACCTGACCCCTAAGCAACAGGACGTGCTAGCGGTGCTACGGCGACAGGGCGGCGAAGTTTGGCTAGCAGATCTGCTGCAACTGTGCCGTGTGTCTTCTGGGGTGATCAAAACTCTGGTGCAGAAGGGCTGTGTGGTACAGCAGCCCCGCGAAGTGCTGCGATCCGAGGGTGGCATTGCGATCGCTGCTGACACGCCCAAATCCCTAACTCCCGATCAAACCCATGCCTTGACTGCAATTCAGCAGATCACTGGTGCAACTCAGGTGCTGCTCCACGGAGTCACTGGGTCGGGGAAAACCGAGGTGTATTTACAGGCGATCGCTCCTTTACTCCAGGCAGGGAAATCGGCGCTGGTTTTGGTTCCTGAGATTGGCTTGACCCCGCAATTGACCGATCGCTTCCGGGCCCGCTTCGGCAGTCAGGTTTGCGTTTACCACAGCGCCCTCTCGGAAGGGGAGCGCTACGACACTTGGCGACAAATGCTCACGGGCAGCCCACAAGTCGTGATCGGCACGCGATCGGCCGTCTTTGCGCCTCTGCCTAAGCTCGGCTTAATCGTTCTGGACGAAGAACATGACCCCAGCTTCAAGCAAGACCAACCCGCTCCCTGCTACCACGCCCGCACTGTGGCTCAGTGGCGATCGCAGCTAGATCAGTGCCCCATAATTCTCGGATCAGCCACACCCTCGCTAGAAAGTTGGGTAGCAGCAGGGGAAGGAGCTATCCCTGAGCAGTCTCCCTCAACTCCCAGATCGCAAATCCTCTCCCTGCCCACCCGGATTCAAAACCGACCCATGCCGCGGATCGAAGTGGTGGATATGCGCCAAGAGCTACACCAGGGAAATCGATCGCTGTTCAGCCAACCGCTGCGATCGGCGCTGGAAGCCCTGCGCGATCGAGGCCAGCAGGCAATTTTGTTTATGCACCGTCGCGGCCACAGCACCTTTGTCTCTTGCCGCAGTTGTGGCTATGTGGTCATGTGTCCCCACTGCGATGTCTCTCTCAGCTACCACCAAACCCACGCCGAAGCCACGCCGCTCCTGCGCTGCCACTACTGCAACTTTGCTCAGGCGGTTCCTCAAACTTGTCCCAGCTGCGATTCGATCTACTTTAAGCACTTTGGGAGCGGAACTCAGCGGGTGGCCCAGGAGCTAACCCAACAGTTTCCCGATCTGCGGGTGCTGCGCTACGACAGCGACACAACGCGGGCTAAAGGTTCCCATCGGGCCCTGCTCACCCAGTTTGCTGCCGGGTCAGCCGATGTGCTGGTGGGAACGCAAATGCTAACCAAGGGATTGGATCTGCCCCAGGTAACGCTGGTGGGCATCGTGGCGGCGGATGGCTTGCTGCATTTCGCGGACTTTCGCGCCAGCGAACGCACCTTTCAAACCTTGACCCAGGTGGCAGGCCGCTGTGGCCGGGGCGAGGAGCCAGGGCGGGTGATTCTGCAAACCTACACTCCTGACCATGCCGTGATTCAAGCTGTGCAGCGTCAGGATTATGCTGCTTTTGCTGAGTCAGAGCTACAGCAGCGATCGGCCTTGCACTATCCTCCCTGCGATCGCCTAATCTTGCTGCGGTTCAGTAGTTCAAATCCGGTGGCGGTGCAAAAGGCTGCTGATCGGGTGGCAGAGGCGTTGGCTCCTCTTGAATCCGCAGGACTGGAGATGCTTGGCCCAGCCGCAGCAACAATCTTGCGGGTCGATCGGCGCTTCCGGTGGCAGATTTTGCTGAAGCTTCCGGTCGATTCTCCTGTTTCTCTCCCTGACCCCACTGAACTCCGCGCTCTTTGCGCCAGCACGGTTAGCCTGACGGTGGACGTTGACCCGCTTCACCTGCTGTGACGCTCTTTCAGCCAACTTCAAACCTGACGCGGAAAAACAGAGTCCAAAGGTTTTCGAGGTGGCTCAAACTGAGTTCAGGTAGGAGTAAAAGCGCTGCTTAAGTTGTTCCACGGTGAGATCCTGAGTTAAGTATTCTGTTACTGCATGACCGAGAGCCCAAGCATTGCGATCGGGCGTTCCTGTGCAATCCAGCATCACGGGCCAAAGGGTCAGCAGATCGAAGTTGCGGGCGTTAGGTCGACCCGCATTTAAGAGCGAGAACAAGTCGTAGGTCATCTGAAGTTTGCCGATGACTACGGGAAGCTGCTCGATCGGCACCTGATCCGCCAGCACCATTGCCAACTGCGGCGAGCCAGTGGTTAGGGTGGACAGGAAGCTGAGGACAGGACTCTTCAGCAGAGCGGCAAGGCCTTGAGTTGTGGTCATTTGCAGACTGTAGCGATCAATGATCTTGGCGGCAGCAATGCTGCGGGCTTCCAGGTTGCGGAGAAAGCGAGCTAGGCGGAGTTGCTTGGCGGGAGCGATCGTGTCCAGCAAAGCTAGGGACAAGTCATCAGCATTCCAGGCAGGGCGGTCAGCGCTACCCATGACGATCGGCAGGACTAACTTGCAGCCTCCCAGCAGTTTGGCGCGATACTCTGTGGCTTCTCGAATGGCGATCTCCTTGGGTCGATCACCCCATTCCCAATCGTAGGGCGGGTTCCACTCTCGAATTGGACGCAGGCGATCAACCTGGGTGACCAGGGCGATCGTCGGCAAATCGGGCACTTCTGCCGTCACCTCCTTGAGAAAATCCACATCCATCTGCAACGCTGGATCGAGGGCAGGAGTCAGCAGCAGCAGCAGATCTGCCTGGGTGATACGATCTAAAACCTGTTCCCGCAGATCTTCCCGATTCACCTGTTCGTAGCCTGGAGTGTCCCAGAGGGTCAAGCTTTCGCCCGTATCAGCTTGCCAGTGGTAATCTTGCATTCGATCGGTGCTGGGCAACACGTCCACCTCGGCCAAAGGCTCCAGGAACAGCGTGTTGATCAGGCTGCTTTTCCCGGCTCCGGTGCGCCCCACCAGCAAAATGTTGACGGGCTTCTGCTCCACGGCTTCTGGAGTTTCCGCCTGCGACAAAATCTCCCGCAGGGCTTGGGTTTTGGCTTTAGGTAGAGGCGGCTGAGTCGGGGTGGGCAGAGCCAATCCGGGAAATCTGGTATTGCCATAAAGGGCGATCGCCCGTCTGCCCAAGTTCCGCAGGGCCGTTTCTCGCATCAACTGACCCAGATTCACGATCAGCTGCTGGGTTGCCTGGTTGCTGGATTTCTGGGTGGCTGTGCGGGCGATCGCCGCTACGGGATTGAGAAACCACTGGGCCCAATTCCATACCTGAAGCACCTTCCGAGCCGAGGGTTCGACCTTTTGATACATCTCGTAGGCTTGATAGGCTTGCCCAATCGTCACTTGGTTTAGCGCGGGCGAAAGCTTCTGAATCCAGCGATCAAGGTCGTCAGTTGTGCCACGAATCAATCCATAGGCCTGAGGCACATAGATATTCAGCAGCGGATGCTTCACCTCAGGATGGTAGATGTGGGCGATCGTCCCCACCAATCCCTGACAGCGCTGCCAAAATGTGCCCCAATCTTCCCAGAAGGGTAGATCAGTCCGAGCCGTTTCAATCAGGTTTTGGATCTTTGCTTCTGCCTGAATTGCGGTGCTGCTGGTTGGCTCGACGGTCGGTGTAGCTTCCAGATCTTCGGTGGCTTGGGCAACGATCGCTTCCACCTGCGCCAATGCGGGCCGAGTCCACTCCACCAACAGCCAGCGCCAGAGGACAAACATCACCGCGACGATCGCCCAGATCCAGCTAATCCCCCACTCCTGAATCTGAAATCCAGCGGCAATCAACAGGAAGGATACGATCGAGGCGATCGGCAATCCCAATGCCACCCACTGCCACGGTTTTAGTCGCACCATTGCGGTTCTCTGGCTACTTTTGCTCTCAGTGTAGCCAGAGAGAAGTAATGGGTTCACCCTGCTGTAGTTGGATATTTTCTCGATGGACGTTAATCCTCGTCGTATTCCTCATCGCCCTCAGGACAGGGAATTGCACCGACGCAGGGATGGCTGAGGGCGAGAAGTCCATCGCCACTATAGGAAACCCTTTGCAATTGTAAGGGCAGTAGAATCAGTAGCCGTTGAGCCTGCGTTTCATTGTTGTCGGCGATTCCGATCGCCGATGCTCTCTGAATAAATTCATCGGAACTCACTTCTGCAAAAATTTGTTTCACCTGCTCCAGAGCGATCACCGCTTCTTCTGGCGGAATAAATAAATTGCCGAAGTAACCAGGTAGCCGACTAGCTCGGACAAAGCCCAGTCCTTCACAGAGCATCATCACTGCACCTATGCGATTCGTGAACACACCTTCTAAACTATTCGCTTCTTCGCTCAGTACAGTTCGTTTAGTGTAGATGGCTTCAAAAAGCTTCGTGAACGCGTCAGGATAGAGGACTTGGTAGGCAGCGTTAAACCAACGTTGCCATTCATCCCCATCATCAGGAGTTCCTGACCACTCCTGAAGAAACGCTCTCGATTTCTTAACGATCTGAGATTGCTCCACGGCTTTCTCGAAGGCGCTCTTCACCTCTGGAGCTTGCTCAGGTCTGACGCGGTACAAGAACCATTCCAGATCAACGCTCATGATTTCTTTGCTGAAAGCAGGTGACTAGAGTTTAACTATTGCTCTTCTTGTTCCAGATCGCTACGACGCTCGATCGGGCAGCGCGACCTGACGGGGTGGTGCTTTCAAGGGTGATCGTACCCTCTGCTTAACCTTGCTTCACTGCTGGGGGGCTCTCACACAGTACGGTAAGCCGTACCCCCCAGTAAGTTGCAAACTGATCCCTCGTTCGGTAGATTAGCACTCAGGGGATGAGAGTGCTAAACCCCTAATCCGCTAGTTTGGAGAATTTGAAGAATGGCAGCATTAACTTTAGGCGTATCAACCGTTAAGCCTCTGGGCGATCGTGTGTTTGTGAAAGTGAGTGCTTCAGAAGAGAAGACTGCCGGCGGCATCTTGCTTCCCGATGCAGCGAAAGAAAAGCCCCAAGTCGGCGAAGTGGCTCAGGTTGGGCCAGGCAAGCGCAGCGACGATGGCACTCGGCAAGAGCTAGAAGTCAAAGTGGGCGATAAGGTTCTCTACTCCAAGTATGCCGGAACCGATATCAAACTGAATGGCGAAGAATACATTCTGCTGACCGAGAAAGATATTTTGGCGATCGTGGACTAAGTTCCGAGTTCTCAACAGTTCTGAGTTCTTAAATTTGAGCGATCGCAGAAGTCACTCAAAGCTCAAAACTTTTTCACTCCCCCAACACACTACTCAACACGCTCAAGGGAACTATGGCTAAGCGCATTATTTACAACGAGAACGCTCGACGTGCCCTAGAAAAAGGCATGGACATTCTGGCTGAAGCAGTGGCAGTCACGCTTGGCCCCAAAGGCCGCAACGTGGTGCTGGAGAAGAAATTCGGCGCACCCCAGATTGTGAACGACGGCGTGACCATTGCCAAAGAAATTGAACTGGAAGACCACGTTGAGAACACGGGCGTTGCTCTGATTCGTCAGGCAGCCTCCAAAACCAACGATGCAGCTGGAGACGGCACGACCACCGCAACCGTGCTGGCTCACGCGATCGTCAAAGAAGGTTTGCGGAACGTGGCCGCCGGAGCTAACGCGATTTCTCTCAAGCGCGGCATCGACAAAGCCACCAACTTTCTAGTGGATCAGATTGCCACCCACGCTCGTCCTGTGGAAGATTCCAAGTCGATCGCTCAGGTGGGCACAATCTCCGCCGGAAACGATGAAGAAGTCGGCAAGATGATCGCCGACGCAATGGACAAAGTGGGCAAGGAAGGCGTGATTTCCCTGGAAGAGGGCAAATCCATGACGACCGAGCTGGAAGTTACGGAAGGGATGCGCTTTGACAAAGGCTACATTTCCCCCTACTTCGCCACTGACACCGAGCGCATGGAAGCGGTCTACGATGAGCCGTTCATCCTGATCACCGACAAGAAAATTACCCTGGTGCAAGACTTGGTTCCTGTGCTGGAGCAAGTCGCCCGTGCGGGTCGTCCTTTAGTGATCATCGCTGAGGACATTGAGAAAGAAGCCCTGGCCACTCTGGTTGTCAACCGTTTGCGCGGCGTGCTGAACGTAGCGGCTGTGAAGGCTCCTGGCTTTGGCGATCGTCGTAAAGCCATGCTGGAAGACATTGCTGTGCTGACCGCCGGACAGGTGATCACCGAAGATGCTGGACTGAAACTGGACACCACCAAGCTGGAATCTCTGGGCAAAGCTCGCCGCATCACCATCACCAAAGACAACACGACGATCGTGGCCGAAGGCAACGAAGCAGCCGTGAAGTCCCGCGTGGAGCAAATCCGTCGTCAAATGGACGAAACTGAGTCCAGCTACGACAAAGAAAAGCTGCAAGAGCGGTTGGCTAAACTGGCCGGCGGTGTGGCAGTGATCAAAGTCGGTGCGGCAACCGAAACTGAGATGAAGGATCGCAAGCTGCGCTTGGAAGATGCTATCAACGCAACCAAAGCGGCTGTGGAAGAAGGCATCGTCCCCGGTGGTGGCACAACTTTGGCGCACCTGTCCCCTACTCTGGAAGAGTGGGCTAACGGCAACCTGAAGGGTGAGGAACTGATCGGTGCAACGATCGTGGCCCGCGCCCTGGCTGCTCCCCTGAAGCGGATCGCTGAGAACGCCGGCCAAAACGGCGCAGTCATCGCCGAACGGGTGAAAGAGAAGGACTTCAATGTGGGCTACAACGCGGCAACCAATGAGTTTGTCGATCTGTTTGAAGCTGGCATTGTTGACCCTGCTAAAGTGACTCGATCAGCTCTGCAAAACGCAGCTTCGATCGCGGGCATGGTGCTGACAACCGAGTGCATTGTGGTTGATAAGCCCGAACCCAAAGACGCAGCCCCGGCTGGCGGCGGCGGCATGGGCGGCGGTGACTTCGACTACTAATCAAGTCAAGGTTTCCAACCCTAACTGAATAGCTGACAGACGATCGCCTTTCCGAGAGGAGGGGCGATCGTCTTTTATCATGAGTAGGCTACAGTTGTATTACACCAGGGGTACTGTTATTCCTACTCCCGCACAGCTATTCACTTGCTACGTTTTGAGCTATTGGGCAACTAAGATGTACTTGCCCATCTATCTCGTTACTCTAGACGAACCCACTCAGGGAGTTTTCATCCTAGCCGGAGACGAAACAGAGATTTTGATTAACTCGGATGGCACTTGGGGACTTTTATGACGCAGCCAGATTTTGCAACAATGAGCCGAAAGGAGTTGAGAACCTATGTGCTTCAGAATCGAGATGATGCTCAGGCGTTTAGAGTCTTCGTTGATAGACTGATGGCTGAACCTCCGAGAGTCATCCATCCTGCGCCTCGATCAGTCGATGATCTCAAGCATTTTCCAGGATTGTTGAAAGAACTTGGTCGAGATCAGGAGGAGATTTAGGAAGAAAAGGGTGATCGTTGCTCTGAGGAGGGGCGTTCTTTTTTAGCAAGAGACTTCTTCATAGCTTTTCCAGACATTAGAGAGAATTAGAAAAATGGGCAAGAGAAAAGCAGTCTCATGGGATGTCTGGAAACCATTATTAGCCCGTTCCGGTAATCGTTGTGCTTTTCCAGGTTGTAGTCATTCGGTTGTTAATGAAAAAAACAAATTAGTTGCTCAACTTTGCCATATTGAGGCTGTGGCACCTGGAGGGCAGAGATATAACGATAACCAAACCGATGAGGAGAGGAATGGATACGATAACTTATTATTCCTCTGCTATGGACACCATGTCGAAACTGATGATACTAGCGAGTATCCTGTACAACGTCTTAGAGAGATTAAGTACGAGCATGAATCTCAATTTGTGGAGAGTCCTTTTGAGATTGATATGAGTGTTGCGTATATTCTGAAGGAGGAAATGGAAGCCTACTGGAGTGATGTTGAAGAATTACACACCTTCAGTCATAGGTTTGATGAGTTAAAAGTTCCGGTGAATTCAAAAGCACTTTTCAAAGAGTTGTTCGCTGATGTTCGCGAATTGCTCTCTGAGATGAGCAACCTATGCGACCTGATGCGTATCAGAGATCGCCAGAGAGGAGATGTCCATAATTGGGAAATCTATACTTTTGGTATTCCTAATCGACTGAAGAGAACTCATCTGGTTATCATTCAATCTGAAATTAAATACTTGGAAGAGTACCTCGTCCTTAACTCATCTGACCTAAGCAGCAAGGCGCGGTTAGGGAGCTTGAAGGAGGAGTTCAAGCAACTCGCTCAACAGGAAATTTACTTGGACTAAAAACTTGTTTGGCAACACAACCGTAAATGATAATCTCTGAAATCAAATTTAAGATGCGATCAAGGTAAACTCGCCTTCAGCTTTCAGAGACTCGCGCTAGAGTCGACCTGAAACAACGTTCATGGTTATGACGGGGACTGAGCGTCAAGGACTTTTTGAGTTCCTGTCATCAAGGGGAAGATTGCATTGTCAGGCGATTTGGCATCTACTTTTAAAGCGGCTTTCTGGCTCGATCTCGGAACCAGCGAGATATTTCCTCACCAGCCGGAATCTACAAATTCCAATGAGAGCCTAGTGCGGCAATTAACGAAGACAGACATTCTGCTATGCGACATTACAGGGTAAGACTACGGTAAACGTCGTGCCAACGCTAACCTCACTGGTTACATCGATCTGTCCTTGATGGAGTTCCACACACCGCTTCACGATCGCCAATCCCAATCCTGTTCCTTGAATAGATTGAGCATTGGAGGCTCGAAAAAAGGATTCAAACAGTTGAGCCTGCTCTGGTTGAGGAATTCCAAGCCCCTGATCTTGCACCCGAAAAATCACGGTTTGCCCAGCCGTATCGTAGCTATAGTCAAAATGAATTCTTCCACCGATTGGCGAATACTTGATGGCATTGTTCAATAAATTGGAAAAAATCAGGCGTAGGAGATTTTCATCTATCCAGGTTTCCAGACCATCATCTGGATGAGTAAATAATAGCTCGTGAGAGTCTGAAAGATGGGGAGAGCATTCTTCTAGCAGTTCCTGACACAACTGCTGTAAATCCACCAGGGCGGGCGTAAAGTGTAAACGCTCTGCTTCAACCCGTCCCATGATCAGCACATCTTCCATCAGTTGAGTCATTTGTTGGACGGAGGTTTTGATCCGATGTACATAAGTTTTCATTCTTTCATCGAACAGCGTTTCCCCACGCAGGTTTAATAATTCGGCGGCAGTTCGGATCACTGCTAAGGGATTGCGAAACTCGTGAGAGACGGTTGAAATAAATTGCGATTTTAGTTGATTAAGTTCTTGTTCTTTTTCTAATGCTTTCTGCAATAACTCACTCTGGCGGTAAGCAGTCATGTCCCAGAACACTATCACCACGCCGCCGATCGCCTCTAGTTGCCGAGGTAAGGGAGAAGCACTATCCCCAATTGGAATGCGATCGCCGTTCCGATTGACCAAGGCAGTAAATTCGTTGAGAAAGGCAACTTCCTGAGTTCTTAGGACTTGAGCCACGGGGTGATCGGTCGGCAGACCCGTCACTTCATCAATAAGCTGTAGCACCTCAGCCGCATCTTTACCAAAGCCTTCAATTTCTCGCCAACCCGTTAAGGCTTCTGCCGCCGGATTCATAAAGGTGACCAATCCCTGTTCATCCGTCGCAATGACGGCATCATTCATGGAGTGCAGTAGCGTTGCTAGGTATGCCCGATTAGCTCGGAGTTCTTTGTCTACCTGATGCTTAAATAGTGCCAGCTCAACCGCAACTCGCAGTTCTCCCGGACTGAAAGGCTTAACGACATATCCCAGGGGGAGGGTATTTTTTGCCCGTTGCAGCGTATTTTCGTCGGCATACGCTGTTAGGAACACGATCGGAATATCCTGCTGACTGCAAATCTGGCTGGCGGCAGTAATTCCATCCATCTCGCCTTTCAGCACCACATCCATTAACACCAGATCGGGTTGAGCACTGGTGGCTTTGGCGATCGCGGCTGCTCCAGAAGATGCTGTACCCACGACAGTGTAGCCAAGCTGGGTCAGTTGGTTGGTGATCGTGCGGGCAACGATGATCTCATCCTCAACCACTAAAATTTTGGCTTGTCCCATTTAATATCTTTCTAAGGGTAGTAGTTCGTGGCTTGCCAGGATATGTAGAGGCTATCACTGAAAAACAACCGTTTCCAACAGTTAGTCAAGATCATCTGGGTGTGCCGCTTCTGTTAACCTCTTGATCAACAGCGGAGCTTGGGGAAATTGAATTCTAAAGGTTGTTCCTGGGTAGCGCTCAACGGTTAAACTGCCCTCTAGTTGTTCTATTACCAGGTCATGTACGAGGGAAAGTCCCATAGATTGGGCATACTCCCAGTCCACAGTTTCTGGTAAACCGATGCCATTGTCTTGGATAGTCAGTTCAACCTGATTGGGTGAAGCGGTGTGTAGGTGAACCCGAATCTTGCCTTGGCGATCGCCCGGAAACGCATACTTAAGGGCATTAGAGATAATTTCGTTGACAATGAGACCGCAGGGAATCGCCTGATCAATGTTTAGTAAAACCGGGACAACATCTATCTCTAGGGCTACCTGAAGGGGGGTGAGCTGGTAGGAGGCTAAGAGGCTGCTTGCCAAGCTGGGAATATAGTCTGCTAGGTCAATTTCTCCAAAATCCGAAGCAGCGTATAGTTTTTTGTGGATCAAGGACATTGACTCGATCCGGTACTGGCTTTCTTTGAGGATGTTAATCGTACTGGCATCTGTGATGCTTTGAGACTGAAGTTGCAGCAATCCAGAGACAATCTGCAAATTGTTTTTAACTCGATGGTGAATCTCTCTCAGCAAGACTTCTCGTTCAGTTAGGCTTTGTCTAAGTTGCTCTTCAGCGCGGCTGCGATCGCTCACTTCTTGTTGCAAGGCGCGATTGTTCGTTTCTAGAGTTTGCGAGTCGGCTGCCAATTGTTCATAAAGTTGAGTATTTTCCAACGCAATCGCAGCCTGAGCAGTCAATACTTGTAATATTGTTGCCCGATCAAGGGTAAAGGCATTGGTGGTAAGGTTGTTTTCCAGATAAAGAATGCCGATCAGCTTACCGTGTCCCTGGATTGGCATACATAAAATAGACTTGGGCTGCTGAGACTGAATGTAGCGATC
>DATNQR010000151.1:0-4909 GCA_036703905.1 Thermosynechococcaceae cyanobacterium | reverse complement strand
AGTTCCGGCGATCGTCCGGCACTCCCCGGTAGCGGGATTGACGCGCTTAATTTTGTGGTTATAAGTATCAGCAATCCAGAGAAAACCTGCGGCGAATGCCACGCCTAGGCAGTGCTGCAAGCGTACAGCTTCACCCACGCCATCTCGATCGCCAAAGTCGAATAAATCCCCACTGCCGCAAATCGTGCGAACTTGGGGCGCAGCACCCAAGCCCACCCCACGAACTGAACTACTTTCGCTGTCCGCCACAAAAAGCTCTTGCCCGTCCGTCGCCAGCCCACTGGGTTGAGCAAAGGCTGCTGCTGTTGCCTCCCCATCCAGACCTGCCTCTGCCCCAATACCGGCGTAGGTTTTCAGAGTCCCGGCGTTCACCTCTAGCTGCCAAATTTGATGTGACCCAGCCATTGCGATGAATAGATGATTTTGGCTCAGTGCCAGATCCCAGGGAGAGTTTAGCGCTGTGTCGATCGCCACGCCGCTGAGGGACTGGCGGTTGCGGCTTTGTTTCCCGGTTCCGGCAATCGTCGTCACTTCAGTAGTTTGCAGATCAACACACCGCAGCAAGTGGTTTCCAGTGTCTGCCACGTAGAGCCGTTGGTGTTCCGGGTCGATCGCCAATCCCTGCGGTGCAGAAAACTGGGTTTCAGTCCCGACGGTTTGGATCGCTTCACCTTGCAGCGTGGCGATCACGATGCGATTGTGCCCCGTGTCGGCAATAAATAGGCGATCGCTTTTCTCATCCGCCAGCACCTTTCCTGGAAAAGCCAAAGGCGTGGTTGGCAGCGACTCCAGGGAAAAGGCGATCGTGCCCACAGTTTCCTGAGGGGAACGCTGAATCAGTTGAGCAATCTGTTGATCCAGCGTGGCTCGATGGCCTTCCCCTGCCACTGAACCGACCACGTAGCCCTCTAAGTCGATCACCACCAGCGTCGGCCAAGCCCTGACTGCGTACTGATCCCATAGGTAGCGATCGCGATCAACCACAACCGGATGGGTAATGCCGTAGCGTAGAACTGCCTGCCGAATGCTTTCGGTTTCGGCCTCGTGGGCGAACTTAGCTGAATGCACCCCGATGACCGTCAAGCGATCAAGATACTTTTGCTCCAGATATTTCAAGTCAGGGAGAACGTGCAGACAGTTGATACAGCCATAAGTCCAGAAATCCAGCACCACCACCCGTCCCCGCAAAGCTTTCAGAGCCAGGGGACAGGCACAGTTTAACCAGACAAAATCCAGCGGTAGCTCAGGCGCACGGACGCGGGGCATCGAAGTTCTACAAGCAGGAATTTCTTCACCTTAGCGCTTGAGGGAGGCGATCGCTCTACCCCCGCCCCTGGAAGGCGAACCGAATGCCTGGCTCACCATCACTGCACATTTAGACACTTTGACTTCGATGACTGTCCCCAGCGGACTTGAAATGACACTCTCCGCCTGAAAGATGACTTGTCCGGTGGTCACTGGCTCAGTAGATAGCTCAAGCAGCAAGATAGGAGCAATGCCTTGATCATCTGAGCGATCGAGACAAGCCTCTGTTCTCTCAAATTTGTTTTCCTAGAGAAATCACTGAGGGTATAAGGAGCACGATCGTGGTTCTACTGAGGAGATTCTATAAAGGTATGCACCTGATGTTTGAAGTTTCAGTGACTTCAGCCAGGGTAAAATCCGTTGCCTGAATCCCCGTGGCATCATGGATCAGTGGGGGCTTGATTCTGCTGAGTTTGCCTGTGGCATCTACCTGAGTCTGACAGCTCTAATACTTGGTCTGATATCTGGACTGCATCGCGTTGCACCAATCTTAAAAGTCTGATCTTAAAAGTCTGAGCGCTCACCCCAGCCGTCTAAAGGCAACTCATCTTCTTACCGGATGTCATTGGCTCGATCGTGAATAAGTCAGAATACATTGACGGTCTTGGTGAAGTGAAGCATTCGCAGGGAGCGTATACAAAGCATCTTGGAGGGTAGCTGTGACCCAGGAATTTCACATTTCTGTGACTCCGATCGGCGGAGATCAGTACCTGGTGCGAACAATGTGGGGGGAGCGGGGGGTTCCCATCGCGGAGGAGCAGGTGACATGGGCCGTGGAGGAATGGCTGTCCCAGGCAAAGGTTCTGATGAACGATCCCCTGCTGGGGCTACTGCGCGGTGACACGCTGCCCTTGCTGGACGATCGCGCCTTAACTTCCAATAGCAACCCCGTCGCTACTAATCTGTCTACGTTTGGACAAACCCTCTACAACGCCCTGTTTCAAGGCACAATCCGGGATAGCTGGATGACAGCGCGAGGTGTGGCCCAGCACAGCCAGGAGATTCTGCGGCTACGGCTGGGACTGAAGGATACTCGCCTGCCTCGGCTACCGTGGGAGGTGCTGTACGAAGGCGATCGCCCGATCGCCGGCGGAACCGACATTATTTTCTCGCGATATCACTCCAGCTTTTCGGCCCACAATCCCTCGCCGATCCTACCTGCGTCTGGCGCAGTGTCACCCCTGCGAATTTTAATGGTGCTGGCCGCTCCCAGCGATCAGGAAGTGCTGGCGCTGAAGCAAGAAGCCCTGCACCTGCAAACCGAGCTAAACGCTGGATTGCAGGGCAACGATCGCGGCTCCGAAGTGGAGCTAACCATCCTGGAACAACCCGGGCGCGAACAGCTCACCGAAAAACTAGAACACCACCCCTACCACGTTTTCCACTACGCGGGGCACAGCGATCTGAGTACGGGCGGCGGCAGCCTCTCCCTGGTCAATTCTAAAACTGGGCTGACGGAAACCCTCAACGGGGACGATCTGGCTGGATTGCTGGTCAACAACGGCATTTGCATGGCGGTGTTCAACTCCTGCCGAGGCGGTCACACTGCAACTTCTCAGGAAGGCGACTCGGAGCGAAATTTGGCGGAGGCGCTGGTGCGGCGAGGTATTCCCGCAGTGCTGGCTATGGCCGAGCGGATTCCTGATGATGTGGCGCTGAACCTGAGCCGCTTGTTCTACCGCAACCTGAAGCAGTCTTATTCGATCGACCTCAGCCTCAACCGGGCCCGCCAGGGGTTAATTTCGTCCTACAGTTCCCATCAGCTTTATTGGGCGCTGCCGATCCTGTACCTCCATCCCCAGTTCGACGGCTATCTGCTGCCAGGCGGCGATCGCGACGATCGTCCCGATCTGCTGCTAGAAGCTTTGCCATATCCGAATCCTGATCCAGGAGCCGAGCTGGAAGTTGATCCTCTGCTGGCGCTCGGCGTGGACTTTGATGATGCTGACTCCTTCGATCCAGACGATCTGGAATTTGACGATCCAGAGTATGAGGCCGACCTGGAAACCGTAGCCCAACTGGTGAACCAACTGTCGCAATCATCAAACTTTGCGGCGATCGATACTCCACCTCTACCCGCCGCAGATGATGAAAGCTTGCTGCCTGAGCGAGAAGTGCGCCCGAACTACTCTCAGCTTCCTGATCAGCTCTATGACTCGCCTTCTGAAACAACTGTAGGCATTTGCACAACTGTGGCCGAAGCCGCCAGTATGCCCGACGTGGAGATGTACTCCGAACTGGAGCGCATGCTGGCGGAAGCAGGCAAACTAACAGACGCAATTGCTCTAGGCAATCGTGCTATTCAGGCTCACCCCACTGATGCCAGAGGCTACCGCAACCTAGCGATCGCCCTGTTGGAGCAGGGCTACGTCCCAGAGTCCATCGCAGCACTCCAGCAAGCCGTTCAGCTTGCGCCTGACGCAGCCGAAAACCACAACCAGCTTGGGCTAGCGCTTTGCCAGCAGGGGAACTTTGCCCAAGCGGTGCAAGCTTACAACCAGGCGATTCAACTTGACCCGGAAGGGCACGAGGTCTACCAGAATTTGGGAGATGTGCTGAAGAAACAGCAGGCGATCGCCCCTGTGCCCTCTGTCTCAACCCCAGCGCCATCGCTCCTTCCTCACCCTCGTGCCCCTCTGCGCCGTCGATCGTGGGGATGGATGATCGTTGCCGTGTTAGGGAGTGTAGCCATTTTGGGAACAGGACTGATCGGCGGGTTCCGACCTCCCCAGTCCGCGGTCGAAGCCGCCAAAACCCAGGTCAAATCCAATCCCAACAACTTAAGCCAGATCAGCACCAAAACCGTCGCTGCCCTAGCCACCGAGCAGTTGAATCAGGGTGATCTGGTTACGGCTCAAACTTCCATCACTGCCTTGCTCAATCGAGGCGCACTTTCAGAGACCTCCGCCATCCTCACGACTGCTCTGACGAAATACCCCAATGACCCCACCGTAAATTTTCTTATGGGACGGCTCACCTGGCAGTCGATTCGCGCAGGCAACAAGGACTACAGTCTGGAGGATGTGCGGCGCTACTGGGAGCGGGCCACGAAGCAACAGCCCAACTCCCACCATCTCAACGCCCTTGGTTCTCTCTACTATGCAGAGGGTGACCTAGATCGGGCCCAACGTACCTGGCAGCGATCGCTGGAGCTTTTGGGGGAAGACAGCGCAACGAACAGTCTTCAGCCCAGCAGTGGGTTGCCCTCTCAGGAAACGCTGACGGCCTCCCTCGGCATGGCCCTGACTCACCTCAAGCTGTCTGAAAGTCAGCCGCCTGCCCCTCGCGCCAGTTTAGTGAACAAAGCGATCGACCTGCGCCAGAAGGTCTTATCCTCTGACCCGGTGAACACTCAACCCGACGCACTCTTGAAGAACTGGATCTGGTCTGAGCGAGCTGTACAGGATTGGCGATCGCTCCTGGCAACTAAAGCTGCCGTTTGAACCTCTAGGGGAGAAGCTCTTCTGATCGCTCAACTCCCCTGCTCTTTCAACCCCTTCAGGGTACAGTCCAACCTCTGTTTGCTTAAGCGGCTGGCGCTTGGTCTAGTAGCTCTTCTGCCACTTGAGTCACGGTTTTGTTGAGGTATAGAGCCCGCTCATTT
>DATNQR010000150.1:0-3634 GCA_036703905.1 Thermosynechococcaceae cyanobacterium | reverse complement strand
GGGCAAAGTCCCATAGCTTCACAGTGGCAATCGTGCCATCGGAGCCAGTTTTGGGGATGACTGACCAGCATTGGCAAGTATGAGGAAGGGTGTCGATCGTCCAATCCAGACCTGTAATCGCAGCCGGAATCTCGCTCCCGTCAAGGCAGGACAGAAACGCTTGACCAGAGGGGAGAAGTTTCAGGGTTCCAACGATTTGTAGGGGGGGCATGAGGACTGGTGCAATTGCTCTACTGAGTTGTCCTAGGTTAGCTCATCTGATCTGGTTTAACGGACATAATCAATTGCTCTTTGAAGCACCCAATCTTCCAACGCCCAAGAAAAAGACGCTCCTGCTTTTTATGTTTGGTACACCGAACTTGGCCCAGTCATCTACTACGCCAAACGCACAGACAGCGACGTTGAATGGGTCACTGACATCCGGCAAGCTTCCTTGTTTTCAAGAGCGGAAGGCTACCAGATGCCACAAGAAGCTTCATACAACTGGAAGTGCAGCTACACACATAAAGACTACATGAATCAGCCTCATCAATGGGGGGATTGATTGTTGATCGACGGCATTGGTGGAGTGCATTCATCGCACGGATGCGCTTTGACCGAGTAGCACTGGCTCACCTCATTTCAACACCGTCTGAGGTAGGGGTGTCAACCAGCGCTATTCGTATGCACAACCATCTTTGTGCATTAAAGCCCATTGACCATTCGGCAATTGGGTTGCTTTGAGGTCATCCTTCGGGAATTCAACCTCATCTCCCTCAGTGCGATCGCCAACCTCAAGATAGGTTACGGTTTCTGAGGATCGATTAATCAGTTGATGGGCAATCCCTGTGCCTGCCTGAAATCCATAACAGTCACCGGGATGCAAAACGAATTCCGCTTTGCCCAGTACCAGCGTTGGGCTACCTTCCAGTACCAGGATAAATTCTTCTTGCTTGGAGTGGCTGTGAGCCAGTGCAGAAATTGCGCCAGGGGCAAGATGGGTTAGATTGACTCCAAAATGACTCAACCCAAAATGCTCACCCAGTTTTCGCTTTTGTCGTCTTTGGACAAGAGAAGCATAGGGTTCTGGATAGATCGTCTGACCGATCAGCGCTGAAATCGATCGGGCTGAAATTGGGGATGGCTTCACAGCTTAATCTTCCTTGTTGATGCGAATGGCGTAGCAAGCGACAGCTTTCTTGACCTTTCCAGAGTCGTCGAACCATAGCACTTCAGTCACCATGCCCCGATGCCCTCGGTAGTAGAGCGTGAGGCTATCGATACCTGTCAAGACTTCTTGCAGTTCAAAGTGAAGGTCAGGGATTTGCGCCAACCCTTTCTTCCAGTAAGCGCTTACCTCCGCCTTGCCCTGTAAAATGCCGCTCGGTTCTCCAGTAATGGATGGGATCAACGGGGAAGCCAACTCGAAGTCAGCCGCGTAATGGCTCAGGACAGCATCGATGTCGTGTTGATTCCAGTCCTCGATCCAACTGCGGGCAAAGCTAAGGGCAAAATCTGCATTAAGGAGCGGCATGGGGGCAAAATAGGTCATATCGGTTGACATATTCAAACTAACTGACCATCAATTAATATGTCAATATGACTGACCTAAATCGTTTGCCAAGCGATCGAGAAAAGGAACTGAACGAGGCTCTCGAAGCATTGCACTTTGCTTTTCGCGCTGTTGTTGCCAAGCCGGATGCCATCCTTGCCGAGCAGGGTCTCTCGCGGGTGCATCATCGGATTCTGTATTTCATTGGTCGCCAGCCAGGATTAAGCGTCAACGAATTACTGGCGACTCTCGGAGTCAGTAAACAGTCTTTGAACACTCCTCTACGGCAACTGACCCAATCAGGGTTAGTCGAATTTAGGATTGATACGACCGATCGCCGGATCAAACGCCTAACTCTGACAGCATCCGGCTTATGTTTAGAGCATCAGTTATCCGACGATCAGCGACAACGGTTTGCGCGGGTGTTTAAAGTGGTTGGACTAGAAGGGGAGGCTACATGGCGTAAGGTCATGCTTCTACTAGCAGAGGACACATTCACTGGGGAGTAACCCTACTTTCCTGAATCAGCAACGCTCGTATTCTCACTTACTGCAAGTTAGCAAAAGCTTGGAACGAACCTCACCAACCACAGTATTCCCCCAGTGATTACGCCTGCCGCGCTCAACCCTAAGTCCACCAGCCCAGCCTTTGCCAGAACCTCTAACCAAACCATCGCCTGCTAACAGGAAAACCAAACCCCTTCACTGTAGCTATGGTCGGCTAGAAGCCATCGGTCACTTCTTCTGGTAATCCTGATGCTGAAAGCGCTCTGCATGACCAGCTTGAGTTTAGTCGTGATTGCCTCTACCTCCCTTGCCCTGGCAGTCCCGTTGGCTCAGCCTCCCGGAACGGGAATCGAGTCTGTGCCCAATCCCCGCCGCACTAAGGGCGGCTGGGTCAGTGATACGGCCCATCTGCTCAGCCCTCAGTCTCAGGCTGACCTCAATCGGATGATCTCTGAGCTAGAAGCCAAGAACGGTAGCGAAGTTGCCGTGGTCACGGTTCCCGATACCGCTCCTGCAACTTCGCCCAAAGCATTTGCCACGACGTTGTTCAACACCTGGAAGATTGGCAAGCGGGACAAGAACAACGGGGTGCTGGTGCTGATCTCCGGCAACGATCGCCGGGTAGAAATCGAAACGGGTTCAGGATTGGGAGAGCGACTGCCAGATGAGCGGGTGCGACAGATTATTCAACAAGAGATGATTCCCCCGTTTAAGCAAGGGAACTTTGATGCAGGCACAGTGGCAGGGACGCGGGCGATCGTCCAAACTTTGGAGCAGGACGCCAACTCGCCGCCGTTCGTGAATGCTCTTTGGGCGATCGGGCTGATGGGGGGCAGCTCCTTCGGCTTGATCTTGCTGTTGCAGCGTCTCAAGCGGGGAAAGCGGCTGCAAAGCAAGCAATTACCGGAAACTGCCAGCTCTCTCAGCAGTGCAAGCGGTTCCGCCTCCACCTTTCAGGGGCGCTCTGGCTCCAGTCCCAGTTCCAGTAGCTTGGGTGGAGACGGACAGCCTCGGCAGCAACAATCCCCACGGCGTAGAGACAGTTCTGCCGCAAGCAGACACTCTGATTCTGACAACAGTTCAAGCTCTTACCTTGCTTCTTCCAACTCTTCCTCAAGCAGCTATTCTGACTTCAGCAGCAGTTCAAGTTCTTCCAGTTCTTTCTCCGATAGCAGTTCTAGCTCTAGCAGCAGTTCAAGCGATTTTGGTGGGGGTAGTAGCAGTGGCGGAGGTGGCGATAGCTGGTAGCAAGGAAGCATTTGTGAGGAGGTTGCTGTGTTGATAGACGATCGCTCTCAGAAGACGGTGTTAGACAGCATCGCCCTCAAGCGCCTCAAAGTTTGGGTGAACTCACCTGGAGAACCCATCTTGACTCAAGCCGATGCCCTAACTTTTGAGCTTGGGCAGATGGGCTACCGCCTGACAAATCTAGCTGAGTTTACCCGCACAACTCAACCGGAGTTTCAGCAGAGGGTGAAGGTGTTGCTTGAACTGCGCGGCGGCGATGTCTCCTATGTCCCTCTATTCACCAACTTCCCCAATGATTTGCCCAACGATCACGCCTATCTGCTGAAACGAGTCTTGGGATCTTTGGGGT
>DATNQR010000149.1:0-7818 GCA_036703905.1 Thermosynechococcaceae cyanobacterium | reverse complement strand
GCTTGAGCGCCTACTGCTGGAAAAGATTCCCCTAGCAGGCATCGCCCGTGTCCTCCAGTTGTCCGAGGCGTGGCTACAGGACTACGTGAATCGCTGCTATGAAGCCGTGCCCCGCCAAGTGCAGGTGCAACCCAAAGCATGAGGCTTGTTAAGCTGGGGTAGGAGGCTGGAAATGAACCGTACGATCGTTTGGTTTCGGAGAGATTTGCGGCTGGCGGATCATGCGCCCTTGTTTCGAGCGGCGCTGCGGGGCGCAGTGATTCCTGTGTTTGTGCTGGATCGAGCGTTGCTGCACCACCCAGAAACCAGTGTGGCGCGGGTGGCGTTCATGTTGGAGTGCCTGCGATCGCTGGATCAAGAGTTGCAGCACCGGGGCGGACGGCTAATTGTGCGGTCAGGTGATCCGGTCGAGATCCTGCCGCAACTGATCCGTGAAACTGGAGCAGACGGTATATACGCTTATTTAGACTTCGAGCGAATTTATGGACGGGTGCGAGACGCAAGACTAAATCGCTCGCTGGCAGACCAGAACTTGAAGATTCGCTGGTTTGAGCCACTGGGGGCCGCTCCTGACCTGATACCTTACCCGGAGTACCGCGATCACTGGTATGCGGAAATGCAGGCAGATCAAGTTCCTCCACCTGCCCAAGTTCGCGTTCCGTCCGAAATTGTCAGTGAACCTCTGCCTACTCTGACCGACTTGGGCCTAATTTCCGATGGCAAGCTGATTCCTCCTGGAGGGCCTCCGGCAGCACGCCAGTTACTCCACGAGTTTTTGCGGGAGAAAGTCGATCGCTACTACTGGCAGTTGTCCTACCCCAGTGCCGAAGCCACAACGGGATTAAGTCCCTACCTGAAGTTTGGGGCAATCTCTATCCGCGAGTGCTACCAAGCAGCCCAGCAGCTCAAGTCCTCCCCCGATGAACGGGTGCAGCGCAGCCGCAAGCAACTGGTCGCCCGCCTGCGTTGGGGCAGTGGGTTTGCCCAGCGCTTTCGCTACCTGCCGCAACTAGAGCTGCGATCGCTCTACCAGGTGTTTGACCAAGAGGGGTGGGAGTTTGACGAAGGGCTGTACCAGGCATGGCAGCAGGGGGAAACGGGCTTCCCGATCGTTGATGCCGCCGCCCGATGTTTGCTGGCTACGGGCGGCTGGAAAGCGCTGAACTTTCGCATCCGGGCAATGCACTCCAGCTTTTTGACCAATTTACTGGGCATAGATTGGCGCTACGGAGCGCTTCACTATATGCGGCACTTGGTTGACGGTGACTGCCCGATCGACCATTACCAGTGGGCGATGCAGGCTGGAGTGACGCACTGCATCGACAAAACCTGGACGCGCATCTACAACCCAGAGCAAAGCGCCATTGATCGCTGTGATCCCGATGGCTTATTCATCAAGCGCTGGCTACCGGAACTAGCCCACCTGCCGCCCGCCCAGCTTGGATCACCGCCGCCCACCAAAGGCTACCCCGCCCCCATCCTGGATTACAAAAAAGCCCGACGGCAGCGAGTCCAGCAGCTAGAACGCCAACGTCGAGGGTTTTTGGGGCAACAGGACGTGATTCCCTACCTGTCCTCCATGCCAGAATCACTGCTGCCTTTTGGGAGCGATCGCGTAGCCAGCGACACCACTTGGGCCCTTCGATCGGAGGGCGACCTGTTCCCCAGTCCAATCAACCTAGCAGAATTGGACTCGACTCTGTCTGAAGTGCTGCGATCGTGGTTTGTGTCCACAATAGACCTCCGCCCACGCGCCACCAGAGCGCCTAAGCCCAAGCCGGAACCCAAGGAAGTGCAACTCAGCCTGCTGTAGCTTCCCAAGCCAACAGAGCTTAGATCTCTTTGGATAGCCTCTTACTGCCATGCCCGCTCGTACTGGACAGGAACTGGAATCTCTTGCCGCAGTTGTTCAGCGGCCCGAAGCGGCCAGTAGGGATCGCGCAGCAATTCCCGTGCCAGGAGCACCAGATCCGCTTGACCCGTGCGAAGGATGTGATCCGCTTGTTCTGGCGTGGTGATGTTGCCAACGGCAGCCGTGGCGATCGCGGCTTCCCGCCGGATGCGATCGGCAAATCCGGTTTGGTAGCCCGGCCCCACAGGGATTTTTACGCCCGGAACCAGTCCCCCAGAGGAGACATCGATCGCGTCCACTCCCAAAGATTTCAGCTTGTCACTTAGAGCAACACTCTGGTCAATGTCCCAGCCTCCCTCAGCCCAATCGGTGGCGGAGATGCGAACCCAGAGGGGATATCCATCAGGCAGCACTGCGCGGACTGCCTGCACCACTTCGCGCAGCAGCCGAGTCCGATTCTCGAAACTACCTCCAAACTCATCCTGGCGCTGGTTGGCAAGGGGCGAGAGAAATTCGTGCAGTAGGTAGCCGTGGGCTGCGTGAACCTCAATTAGCTTGAATCCGGCTTCCAGCGATCGCTGCGTTGCTTGAACAAACGCTTCTCGGATCTGCTCAATCTCTTCCAGAGTCAGGGCATGGGGTGTGGGACTTTCAGCATCGAAGGGGAGAGCGCTGGGGGCAACGGGCAGCCAGCCGCCCCGATCGATTGCAACGGCCTTCCCGCCTTTCCAGGGTTGGGCAGTGCTGGCTTTGCGACCCGCATGGGCCAGTTGAATTCCGGCGATCGCGCCTGCTTCGTGAATCAGCGCCACAGTCTTAGCAAGGGCAGGGATGTGCCCATCCTGCCAGATGCCTAGATCCTCCGGGGTAATCCGTCCCTGTGCTTCGACGGCTGCGGCTTCGGTGATCACTAATCCTGCGCCGCCGATCGCCCGACTGGTCAAATGAACGAGATGCCAATCATTGGCGTAGCCATCGGTGCTGGAATACTGGCACATGGGCGATACGACAACACGGTTGCGAAAGGTGATGCCGCGCTGAGTTAGGGGTTCAAAAAGGTTCGTCATGGTTGGGATTCGTTGGTAAGGAGTAGAGATATAGACAGGGGAGAGATAGATACGGGAAGGACGAGCAGGGGCAAAGGGAACTTGCTCTTTACCTTTTTGCTGAGTGGGCAGGCTGGAGGTTCAGTCGATCGATTTAGGACAGAGGAACGAGGCAAACGCAGTCAACAACAGCAGCAAACTCAGCCCACAAACTCCGTTCCAACCCCAGTGATCCCAGCCGTAGGAACCGAGGTAGGAGCCGATCGCCCCGCCGACAAAGTAGACCGTGATATAGAGGGCATTCAGACGGCTATGAATTTCTGCCGGGAGGCTGTAGATGCCGGCTTGGTTAGAAATTTGCGTGGTCTGTACGCCGAGGTCAAGCAAAATCACGCCCAGGATTAAGCCCCACAGGTGCAACCCGAAGGCCCAAAACACCAGAAAGGCCAAAGTGCTGAACAAGATCCCCAACTTGACGGTGAAGCGGTGGCTGCGGCGATCGGCGATTTTTCCCACCCGTGGGGCTGCTAGTGCGCCCACAATGCCCACCAGTCCAAACAACCCAGCAACCTCGCTGCCGTAGCGGTAGGGTGGCTGCTCCAGCAGAAAAACCAGCGTACTCCAGAAAGCACTGAAGGCTCCAAAGGACAAGGCCCCAATCAGCGCTGCCTCCCACAGGACAGGCTGCTCTCGACCGACACGCCCCAGGGAAACCATGAGGCGATCGTAGGAAATCTTCAGAGTTGGTTGGCTCTGGGGGAGGGACTTGGATAGAACTACTGCCAGCACTACCATCGCGCCACTGCCGAGCCAGTACACTGCCTGCCAGCCTAGCGCTGCCCCCACAAAGCCGCTCACGGTGCGAGCGGAAAGAATGCCGATCAGCAAGCCACTCATGACTGTACCGACGACTTTTCCCCGCTCTTGGGGAGGAGCAAGATGGGCGGCAAAGGGAACCAGAATTTGCGCTGCCACCGAAGTCATGCCGATCGCAAAGCTGGCAATCACCAGCCAGATCAGACTGGGAGACAGCGCTGCCAGCACCATCACTCCAGCCGTACTGCTGGTCATAATGGTGATTAGCTTGCGCCGCTCCACGAGATCACCCAGGGGCACAAACAGCAAAATCCCCACTGCGTAGCCAACTTGGGTCAGCATGGGAATGAACCCGACTTCGTGGGACGACGCACGGAAGCTCTGCCCAATCACCACCAGCAAAGGCTGATTGTAGTAGAGGTTCGCTACCGTCGCGCCACTGGCGATCGCCATCGTCCAGACGAGAAGAGGGTTCATGACCAATACTCAAATAGTTGTTGTAGTATTTGAGTATGAGAATAACAGAGCTTCTTTAATAAATCAAATACTTATTTGAGTATTTGACAAATAATTTTGGTAGTAAGAGATGAACCAACCCGACAAGAAGGATTATCATCAGCAGTCTGAAGTGTTCAGCGCCCTATCCGATCCGTCACGTCTGCAAATCGTTGAGCTATTGGCTGGGTGCGATGAAGTGGCAACAGCGCTGATTGCCGAAAAGCTAGAGATCAGCCTCTCCTTGACTTGCCACCATACAAAGATTTTGGCTAAGGCGGGCCTGGTGGAAAAACGCAAGGAGGGGCAAACAACCTATATTCGCCTGACCCGATCGCCCCTGCTAGAGATTCTGGAGAACCTGGCTCGGCTCTCTGGAGGGCTGGAGCGCAATCCAACAGCTAGGTGAAGCAATCCGACGGGGTCAGAAAACCGACGATCAAAAAATCGGTAGAGACGGCTCAAAGACTTGAATCTGCGAGATTTCATCCACAATTGCAACATGACCTTTGCGGAGCGCGTGGAAAATGCGATCGAGGGCATAGATTTCTTCCTCTTCGATCGATCCATCCAGCAAAGCTGCCATCATGCCGTAGCGATCGGCGAGGGTGACTTTTCTAGTCATGCTGATCTGGGCAAACATTTCTGCTAAGGCGAAAGGAAGTAGATGAATCCGAAACATGGAACGACTCCTGAAGCTCGATAAATTTATCAATGGGTTCTGATGTCTCCAATATCAGTCTTTTCTCAGGTTTCTCCAGTGACAGCGCGCTTGAAATTTGGTGATGTTGATGATGGAAGTGCGTGATGCAAAGTTGGTCAAGCTGTGATGAAGCTCACAAATAGAATGGGCAGAAATGAGCAGAATTGTGCCAGCTTGCTTTGTGTCGATCTGCTTTGTTGGCAGCTGTCGGGGAAAGCAGGAGTGGTATAGGGTGGAGAGGTCGCGATGGATGCAGTTGTGAAAAAGTTAGGAACGATCGTCCTGGTGCTGCCGTCTCTGTTGGGTTGGCAAGCGATCGCAGTCGCTCTGCCGCCGAGTGACGATGTGCCCGAAGAAGTGCTGCGATCTGAGATTATTACGGGGGCGCGATCGCCGATCGACGGTAAACCCCTGACAGCGACAGAGTACGCTCAGTTGCAGGCACAGGTGCAGACGGCTCCTCCTGCACCTCCTCAGGTTTCCCGCAAGACTGAAGAAACCCTGAATCTGCTGAAGCTCCGCAGATTCCTCAAAACTTTCTTTCCGATTCTGCCGATCCGGTAAGGGATCAGAAATACACATTCTGATAGCCCATGACGGCGATCGCACCCGTCGATTTACACCTAATGCTTTCCATCATTGATGGAGGACAAGAACTAAGAGATAAACTTGCACCGCTGTTACTCTGATCTGTAAGGAGTAAGTGATAGCTATGGGCAGCCCCATCATTACCAAAGTCATCTCTACTACTTAGGAGAGACAGACAGATGACCGACAATAAGCCAGATGAGCTATTCTTCACTGCCCAAACCCCGCTTGATTGCAGCATTCGTGTCACCGTTGCCTACTGGAACATCATCACTCAGATCAAACATCCCATCATGGGCGGGCAAGAATTAGCAGTACAGACAACCCTGAACCAACCCGACGAGATCCGACGGAGCCGCAGCGATCCCAACGTTTATTTGTTCTACAAACTTCAGCGAGAAAAACGATGGCTCTGTGCCGTTATCAGACAACTCAATGGAGAAGGTTTCTTGATTACCACCTATCCCACTGATGCAATTAAAGAAGGAGAAACGATATGGCAGAAGTAAAGGTTTATTACGACAAAATTGGCAATACTTTAACCGTCTGGTTTGGTAATCCTCAGGACGAATATGCCTCTGAAGAAACCGGGGACGAAGTGATCTTAATGAAAGATCAGCATGGGGAAGTCATTGGTTTTGAGAAACTCAACTACACCATTCCATCAACCGCAAACCTCAAAATTTCCTTTGAGACTGCAACTGCATAAAAGCCGTGAAACCTCAAAATATTGATATTTTCAAGGAGACGATCGCTCACTTCTGTCAACACTGGCACATCATTAAGCTCTCACTGTTTGGCTCTGTTCTGCGCGACGACTTCCGCCCCGATAGTGATGTTGATGTTTTAGTCGAATTTCAACCTGAATACATTACAGGGCTGTGAACTCTCGAAACTGCGATCGCTTCAGGCAGATACTGGTAGTAGAGAGCTTACCGAGAGGGTTACGAACATGGCGAAGTCTTTGTTGGCAGATGCAGGGACACGGTTGGAGCGGGCGCTGAAACATACAGCACTGCCAGAGGACGCGATCGAGGCGCTCAAGTTTCCCCAAACTAGCCTCACTGTCTCAATTCCAGTGCGAATGGATGATGGTTCCCTGCGAGTGTTCCAGGGCTACCGAGTTCGATACAACGACACCAGAGGCCCTGGCAAAGGCGGCGTGCGCTACCATCCCAACGTTTCCCTGGATGAAGTGCAATCCCTGGCGTTTTGGATGACCTTCAAGTGTGCGGCCCTGAACCTACCCTTTGGCGGCGCGAAGGGCGGCATCACGGTCAATCCCAAAAGTCTGTCCCGCATGGAGTTGGAGCGGCTGAGTCGCGGCTACATCGACGCGATCGCCGACTTCATTGGCCCCAATGTGGACATCCTCGCCCCAGATGTCTACACCAACGCCATGATCATGGGCTGGATGATGGATCAGTACAGCATCATTCGGCGGCAAATCTGCCCCGCAGTTGTCACCGGCAAACCCCTCAGCATGGGGGGCAGTCTAGGGCGAGAAACGGCCACGGGCAGAGGTGCGTTTTTTGTCATAGAGGCAATGCTGCCCAAATTCGATCGCGTCCCTGCTGAAACTACCGTGGCTGTTCAGGGCTTTGGCAATGCGGGCGGCGTGGTAGCCGAGCTATTATTCCACGCGGGCTATAAAGTAGTGGCAGTCAGCGATTCCCAGGGCGGTGTGTATGCCAAGGCGGGGCTGGATATTCCCAGTCTGCGCCAGTTCAAAGAATCGAGTCGGCGGCTGACCACTTCCTACTGCACCGGCACTGTTTGCCAGACAACGGCCCAAGAGGTGCTCACCAACGAGGAGTTGTTGCAGCTAGAAGTGGATGTGCTGGTTCCGGCGGCGCTGGAGAACCAGATCACCGCCGCCAACGCCGACACCATCCGCGCCAAGCTGATCTTTGAGGTGGCTAATGGGCCGATCGCTGCCGATGCCGATGAGATTCTGAGGGACAAGGGCATTTACGTTTTCCCAGACATTCTGGTGAATGCAGGCGGAGTCACCGTCAGCTATTTTGAATGGGTGCAAAACCGGAGCGGCTTGTATTGGGAACTGGACGAGGTGAACCAAAAGCTGAAGCAGCGCATCGTGCAGGAAGCCGATCGCATCTGGACGATCGCGCAGGTGGGAGCAATCGATCTACGAACTGCCGCCTACGTCCATGCTCTGAGCCGTCTGGGGGAAGCTCTCACCGCCCAGGGAACACGGGATTATTACCTGAACGGGCACTGAATCCTAGAGGGAAGTGTTTCTGTATTCTTTCTCGGCCTGGGCGATCGCGATCGTCACAGCTTTGGCGCGATCGTCG
>DATNQR010000148.1:0-5139 GCA_036703905.1 Thermosynechococcaceae cyanobacterium | reverse complement strand
AATGAAGAAAATGCCTCCCATTGTGGGAGTTCCGGCTTTCTTCAGGTGCGTCTGAGGCCCATCCTCACGGATGATCTGCCCCGCCTTGAGCCTCCGCAGCACCGGGATTACCCAAAAGCCCAAGCCTGCACTCGCCAAAGCACAGACCCAGAACGGCATCGTCAGAGAGAAAGTTCGACTCAACGATCGCCCAGCAGCCGAGTCGAATGAAAAAGCAATGGCACTTAGTCCTACAGTCAGGAGAACAAGCAGGAGCGTCCCAGATTTGAGCGATCGACTAAAAGAAAGTTTTGCGTCCACAACAGTCTCTTCCTAACACCACACACCACACACGCCTAGGTTGACAAGTTGACAATCTCAAGTAGTCTTGACTAGCAAGAGCTACAGATCTTAGTCATCTAGATCCAGTTCCTCGTCGTCATCGTCATCGGTATCGAAGGCAGCATCCTCACCGCCCATCAGCTCAGAGATTTCCTCTTCATTATCCAGATAGCCCGTGTCAGAACTGTCCCGGGCCAGCAGACGACCCGAACTTTCCAGCCAATCCAAAATAGAGGACTCGTTCTGGGCTGGAATCACTGCGGCTCTCTGGCCACGCGGTTCTTCACGTAAAGATGGATTGTCGGTCATAGCGAAGGCCTCAAAAGAAATTTGGAAGATCAGGAACCCGATGGTTACTCTGTCTCTTGTTCTACTTAAATCTTAGGCATTTTTCGCCCAGGGGCTGCGTCTTTGCGGAAGAAATCCCCCAGAGTGTATCACCATAGAGAAAACCTAGAAGACTTTTTTGAAATTAGGTTGTGTTGACATTCTGGTTGAAGTGACGGTGCAGGGGGCAATGTCCTCATTGAGGACATTGCTCTCAAACTCCCTTGGCAGAATCATCTTGGTTTAAAGGTCAGCAGAACCTAATCAGTTTTGAGATTGAGCAGTCCCGATGGAGAGATGAGGAGAAATGACGAACAAAGCGACACTGCTAGAGACGATCGCTGGAACCAATCGTGGGCTAGTAGCCACTGAGGCTCAAAAGCAAGAAATTCTAGAGGCGATCAGTCAACTGGAAGACCACAATCCCACGCCCCGTCCCGTGGAGGCAGCCAACCTCCTGGAAGGAGACTGGCGACTGCTCTACACTACCAGTCAAGGCATTCTGGGGATCGATCGCTTTCCGCTGCTGAAGCTGGGACAGGTCTACCAGTCAATTCGCACGGCTGAGGCAAAGGTTTACAACATTGCCGAAGTTTTCGGACTGCCTTTTGCTGAGGGCATTGTCAGTGTGGCAGCACGGTTTAAGCCAGTGTCTGAGCGCCGAGTGGATGTTAGGTTTGAGCGCTCGATTCTAGGTTTTCAGCGCTGGCTCGACTATCAATCTCCAGCCGCCTTCATTCAGCAGATTGAATCTGGGCAGCGGCTGACGGCGATCGACTTCAACATCACCAACCGCGATCAACAGGGCTGGCTGGACATCACCTACCTCGATCCCGACCTACGAATCGGCCGTGGCAACGAAGGCAGCGTCTTCGTTCTCACTAAGAAGTAGTCTTTGAGTATCACGGGAGTAATTTCAGAAGTACTTTTCGGCCATCTCATCTATTTAGCATCAACCTCTTCTCGCCTCAATGAACCTCCCTGTCTTTCCCATCTTCCGCCTCTCTCAAGCCCATCTCAACCTCCTTGCTACCTGCCCCCGCAAATTTCAGCACACCTACCTGGAGCAACTTGCCGCCCCCAGCGACCCAGAGCAGCAGGAGCGCATGAGCCAGGGTAGTCGGTTCCATTTGCTGATGCAGCAGTGGCAGCTTGGCTTGCCCGTGGAGTCGATCGCCCAAAGCGATCCCCAACTACAGCAGTGGTTTAGCGCTTTTGTTGCCTCGGCGGCGGAGATTCTCAAACTGGACGATCGTCTTCCTTCTCTAGCTCAGAGCGAACATCCCCGCACTCTGGAGTTTGAGGGCTACCTGCTGACGGTGGTTTACGATCTGCTGCTGCTGGACGATCAGCAAGCGAAGATCTTGGACTGGAAAACCTACCCCCGCCCTCGTAAAACTGACTGGCTGCTGCAAAACTGGCAAACTCGGCTCTATCGCTTTGTGCTAGCGGAAACCAGTTCCTATGCCCCAGAGCAAGTTTCGATGGTCTACTGGTTTTTCCAGTCTAAAGGCGATCGCGCGACCACGCCCGAACCTCAAAGTGTGCGGTTGAGCTACGATCGCGCCCAGCACGAGCAAACTCGCCAGGATTTGAAGCTGCTGTTGCGGCAGCTGTTTCAATGGCTGGAGCAATATCGTCAGGGCAACTCTTTTCCCCAAGTGGAATTAGGGGCAGAAGCCTGTGAGCGCTGTAGCTTTGCGGTGCGGTGCGATCGATCAGCCGATCTGGATCTTCCTACTTCAATTGCCCTACCAAGCTTTGCTGAGATTCAAGAAGTTGCGTTGTAAACCACTTTCTAGAACCGCATCTCTCTATCTAGAAACTATCTAGAAAAGTGCAACTCAGCCCAGCAAGAATGTACAAACCATCTCGACCTAGAGTTCATCCCAATGGCGCACCATGACTGAACGTACCTTTGTGACTGGCGGAACAGGATTCGTTGGGGCAAACTTGGTGCGTCTGTTGCTCCAGGAGGGTTACGACGTGCGGGCGTTGGTTCGTCCCGCTAGCCGTCTGGATAACTTGCACAACCTGGATGTAGAAATCGTCCGGGGAGATTTGACAGACCCAAATTTGGGCCAGCAGATGGTGGGTTGCAAGTCTCTTTTTCATGTGGCAGCTCACTACTCTCTCTGGCAGCGCGATCGACAATTGCTCCATCAGAGCAATGTCCTAGGGACACAGAATGTGCTGGCGGCGGCGCGGCAGGCGGGAGTAGAGCGGACGGTTTACACAAGCTCGGTAGCGGCGATCGGGGTACGCCCGGATGGGCTTCCTGCTGACGAAACCTACCAAAGCCCCGCCGAGAAGCTAATCGGGCATTACAAAAAATCCAAATACTGGGCAGAGCAGGCAGCCCACGAAGCTGTGCAAGCGGGGCAGGACGTGGTGATTGTCAATCCGACTAGCCCGATCGGGCCCTGGGATATCAAGCCCACACCAACGGGAGATTTAATCCAGCGCTTCCTCCGCCGCCAGATGCCCGCCTATGTTGATACGGGGCTGAACTTAATTGATGTGCAGGATGTAGCTCAGGGACACCTGCTGGCTTTGCGGAAGGGCAAAACAGGAGAGCGCTATATTCTGGGGCATCAAAACCTGACCCTAAAGGAAATTCTCGATCGCCTCTCCCTCCTGACTGGCATCACCGCCCCCAGCCGTGCTATTCCCGCCTGGATTCCCCTCAGCGTTGCCTGGGTGGATGAGCAAATTCTCGCACCGTTGGGCAAGCGGCCTTCGGTTCCGATGGATGGCGTAAAAATGTCTACTCAGGTCATGTTCTACAACGCTGCAAAAGCGGTTGAAGAGTTGGGATTGCCTCAGTCTTCGATCGATTACGCCCTCAAGTCCGCGATCGATTGGTTCAGCGCCAGAGAGAAATAGAATGTTGGTTCCCTTGATCGTTGCTGCCTCTGACCCGTCTTAAAATTCCACCACGGTACCGAGAACAGCGATATTCGCTCATCGGGATGGGAGGCTTCCTCTAGAATGGTGAAAGGCACTCCGAGTGAGCGCACCCCGCCAGCCGATCGCCACAGCAACTCTTCTACAGCCCATGCAGAACTTTTGGAATACCGTCTCAAAATATCCCGTCTTCATTGCGGGTGTTATTCTGGGCGTACTGTTGAACGCAGTCAAGCCCCTCGCGCCTCTGATGCAGCGGCCCGTGAGCGCGATCGCCCTCATCGGGATTGCGTTGTCCAGTCTGGCTCTTGTGGGGTTCACCCTGCGGGCCATGTTGGGCTTGCATCCGGTCTAGTGGCATCCGGTTTAGACTGTGAGCTTAGACCGTGAGTTTAGATTGTGAATTGAGGCATAGGGTATGGCTACGAGTCGTCGGGTTGCTCGCGTGGCTGAGTCCATCAGGCGTGAAGTCAGTCAATTGCTGATGTCGGAAATTAAGGACGATCGCGTGGGCGCAGGCATGATCAGCGTCACTAACACGGTGGTGTCGGGCGACCTGCAACACGCCAAAATCTATGTCAGCATCTACGGCACAGCGGAGGCCAAGGCCGAAACGATGGCTGGGCTGAAGTCCGCGACCGGATTTGTCCGCAGCGAATTAGGCCAGCGTTTAGGTTTGCGGCGCGCTCCAGAGGTAATTTTCCTAGAAGACGGAGCGCTGGAAGAGGGCGATCGCGTGCTGACGCTGCTGAATCAACTCGATCGAGAACGCCAGGAGTCCCCACTCAAGGACGAGTTTGAGGACTTGTCAACAGAGGGCTTGTCAACAGAAGACTTGGCAACAGAGGACTCAGAGAAAGACAAAGACAAAGCCTGAGTGAGAAGCCTGCGTAAGATGCGCTTACCTGACCTGGATTCCCTTTCCCTAGCTCAACAGGTTGCCCAGATGGTCGTCGTCCGCGCTTCTGGACACCTGTTCGATCACCAGATTCGGTACCCCGTTTGGGAGCCTACCACCGCTATGCTGCATCACTGGCTGCACGATTTGGGGGTGGGCGGCGTAATTTTTCTAGGCGGCAGTGCGGCCGAAATTGCACTACGAACTCAGCAGCTACAGTCTTGGGCGACGATTCCTCTGCTGATGGCGGCTGATGTGGAAGAAGGCGTGGGGCAACGGTTTCCCGGAGCCGTCTGGCTACCGCCGCCCATGGCCCTGAATGCGATCGCTCAACACAGCTTGCCCCAAGCGATCGTTTTTGCCGAGCAGTTCGGCGCAATCACGGCGGCAGAAGCGCTGGCGATCGGTCTGAACTGGGTGCTGGCCCCGACTGTGGATGTGAACAACAATCCCGATAACCCAGTGATCAACGTGCGGGCCTTTGGGCAAACCCCGGAAACAGTCAGCCAGCTTGCTACAGCATTTCTGCGCGGCGCACACCAGCATCCAGTCCTTACTGCGGCCAAGCACTTTCCGGGACACGGTGATACTGCTGTCGATTCCCATCTAGAACTGCCCGTGCTGCCCCACGCCTACGATCGCCTGCAAGCGATCGAGTTACCTCCGTTCCAGGCAGCGATCGCCGC
>DATNQR010000147.1:0-6432 GCA_036703905.1 Thermosynechococcaceae cyanobacterium | reverse complement strand
GGTGATCGTCCCCGTGCAGAAGCGGTGCTGGCGGAATGGGACGGCGAGGCGGCAGGATTTGCGCTGTTTTTCTACAATTTTTCCACTTTTCTGACGCAGCCAGGGATTTATCTTGAAGATCTGTTTGTGCTGCCGGACTATCGACGGCGCGGCATTGCCACAGCGCTGATAACTTACCTGAAGCACCGAGCGATCGCGGAAAACTGCGGTCGCTTAGAGTGGAGCGTCTTAGACTGGAACGCTTCAGCGATCGCCTTTTATCAGGGACTGGGCGCAGAGATTCTCCCCGATTGGCGCATCTGCCGCCTCACGGGCCCAACCCTGCAATCTGATTCACCTGATCCACTACGATCAACTCATCTCCGCAGTAAACCTTAAATCTTCCCGTGTCTCCTTTCTCACCCCTCATTGGTCAACCTGCCGCGATCGAACTGCTAACTCAGGCAGTGGCACGCGATCGCGTCGCTCCTGCTTACCTGTTCGCGGGCCCAACGGGCATCGGTCGCAGTTTGGCGGCGGAGTGCTTTCTGGAGTTGCTGCTGGCCAAGCAATCTGAGCCAGGGCGATCGCAGCAAAGCCGTATCCAGCAGCGCAACCACCCCGATTTGCTCTGGGTAGAGCCGACGTACCTGCATCAGGGCAAGCGGTTGTCCGCAGCAGAGACAGCCGCCGCCGGAGTTAAGCGCAAAGCAGCGCCCTTGATCCGGCTAGAGCAGGTGCGAGAAATTGCCCGCTTCCTAAGTCGATCGCCCCTCGAAGCCCCGCGATCGGTGGTGGTGCTAGAGCAGGCAGAAACCATGGCCGAAGCCGCCGCCAATGCCCTCCTGAAAACTCTGGAGGAACCGGGACAGGCGACGTTAATTCTGATTGCGCCTGGAGTCGAATCTCTTTTGCCCACCCTGGTTTCGCGCTGCCAGCGCATTCCCTTCTATCGCTTGTCTCCTGAGGCGATGTCCCAGGTGCTTCAGCAGTGTGGGCCGCCGGAATTGCAGCAACCGGAAATTCTCCAGTTGGCTCAAGGGAGTCCTGGAGCAGCGATCGCCCACTGGCAGCAGCTTCAAGCCATGCCGCCGGAATTGCTCCAGCAGGTGACGCAGCGGCCGCGATCGGTTCGGGAAGCCCTCACCCTGGCCCGCCAAATTGACAAAAACCTGGAAGCGGAAACTCAACTCTGGCTGATTGGCTATCTGCAACAAACCTACTGGCAGCAACTCCAAATCCAGCCCACGGTCAATCCACTCCCCCTAAGACTGCTGGAACAGGCCCGCGAACATCTACTGCACTATGTTCAGCCGCGCTTGGTGTGGGAAGTAGCGCTGATGGGAATGGTTGATTGACTTCAGTAGCCCGGAGGATTCTTGAAGCGCACCCCGTACTGCGGATCGACAATGATTTCGGGAGAGGGGCGATTGATAGTCTGAATGGAGTTGTAGATCGGTGGGTAGGCGTAGTATGGATAGGCCGGGTAGGCTGGATAGACCGGGTAAGCTGGGCTGGTGACGATCGTTGGATTGACGATCGTCGGGTTAATCAGCACAGGGCGATTGATTCTCCGCCCGTACCCAGGAGGATAAACCGGAAATCTGCCATAGGAATACCCTGGAATCACTTGCGGCTCGGTGTAGCTGAACGAAAAGCCGCTACTGGTTCGTACCGAAACGCCATCGATCACAACAGTCTGGGCGATCGCTCGATCGTCCAAACCACAAGCCACAGTAATCGCCAGAGACAACAAACCTGCGAAGGGAAATAGTAGAGGCGATCGATATATCTTAGTCATGGGTCTACTGCCAATTGCTGGCGCTAAAGGACTACCGCTACTTCGCCGAAATTAAACATTGGTATCGACCCTGCTGAGACGGATGCAGCCTCGACTGCTCTTCTACCCATCTTAGTGTTTGCCAGTCTTAGTGTCTGCCCAGTCTTAATGTAGGACTTGCACCCCTAGAAGTTCCCCTGGGTCTAGAGTAGACTCTACAGAGTCATTGACCTACAGCAAACAATCCCGCCACCGTGCCCTGCTAAGTAGCTGGGCGCAACAAAACTGTAGATAACTAAGGGATGAAAGGGCAACGCCCTAGCCCCTTTTTACATTTAATTAAGCCTACCAACCTACTTACTATGCTCAGTCGCGTTGCGGACTCAATCTACTGGCTGAATCGCTATGTGGAGCGGGCAGAAAATGTTGCTCGGTTCATTGATGTGAATCTGAACTTGCTGTTGGATTCGCCAGCAGGAGTGACCCAGTGGGAACCTCTTGTGGTGACGACGGGCGATCTACCTTTGTTTAGAGCGCGGTACGGAGAAGCATCAGCTAAGAATGTAATTCGATTCCTCACCTTTGATGCGGAGTACTCCAACTCAATTTTGTCTTGCCTACGATCGGCACGGGAAAATGCTCGATCGGTGCGCGAAATCATTTCTTCGGAAATGTGGCAGCAGGTAAATTCTTTTTACCTGATGGTGAACGATGCGGCTCAAGAAAACTCGTCTAGCCGCAACATTTCAGAGTTTTTCACTCAAGTGAAGATGGAAAGTCATCTGTTTGTCGGCGTGATGAACGCGACAATGACCCACAATGAAGGCTGGCATTTTGGGCAGATTGGTCGCTTTCTGGAACGGGCTGATAAAACCGCCAGAATTTTGGATGTGAAATACTACATTCTGCTGCCTTCTGTGCGGGATGTGGGGAGCACTTTAGATGAGTTGCAGTGGATGGCGTTGCTGCGCTCGGCCAGCGCCTACGAGATGTATCGCAAGCGCGGCGCTCACCGAATCACTCCCGTTTCTGTAGCTGAGTTTTTAGTTTTGGAATCAGAGTTTCCTCGATCGATTCGCTTTTGCGTCACTCAAGCCGAACGATCGCTGCACCAAATCACCGGCACGGCGATCGGAACCTGGCGCACTCCAGTGGAGCGCACGTTGGGACGGCTACGCTCGGATCTGGACTACCTGACGATCGAGGACATGATCGAGGTCGGACTGCATGAAACCCTGGATAATCTCCAGGGCCGCATGAACGATGTGGGCGAAAAGATTTTTGAGACTTTCTTTGCCGTGCAAGCAGTGAGTTGAGGTTAAGTTCCAATGAGTTGTTCACTAAAGCACCTGAATCTACCGATTGGGTCAACTCCTTGAGTAGAATCATCAGACGGCCAGTAAAATTAGCTCAGCAGTTTAGACCGTTAGCCCCTAACATTCTTGCGCTACCAAATCTCACACACCACCACCTACACCTACAGCCAGGCTGTGACTTTGCAGCCCCATCTGATTCGGTTGAAACCCCGCAGCGATGCCGCTCAGACTGTGCAAATGTTCTCGCTGATGGTGTCGCCAATTCCTGTGCAGCAAAGCCCGATCGTTGATTTGGACGGCAACTCACTGATCAAAGTTTGGTTCCCACCCGAAGCAGCAAACTCGCTGAATGTGCAAGTGCTCTCGCAGGTTGAAACTCATCGATCGAACCCGTTTGACTATCTGTTGGAACCGTGGGCAATACATTTGCCGATCGACTATCCTTCCTCGTTACTGAAACAATTACAGCCCTACCTGGAAGGACAAAATCTCAAATACTCCGGTGCAGTTGACCCGATCGCCCTGCAACTGGCGCAGGAAATTTCTCAGGAAGTGGACGCTGCCGCTACAAATTTTCTGACCAAGCTGAACGATCGCATCTACCAAAACTGCAAATACACCGTTCGTGAGGCTGGCGAACCTCAGCCTCCGGGACTCACCTGGACAACCAAACTAGGTTCCTGTCGAGATTTTGCGGTGCTGTTTGTGGAAGTGTGCCGCGCGATCGGGCTGGCGGCTCGGTTTGTCAGTGGCTATCAAGAAGGCGACCTAGATCGGGATGACCGCCACCTCCATGCCTGGGCAGAGGTCTATTTGCCGGGGGCGGGCTGGCGCGGCTATGACCCCACTCAGGGTGCGGCAGTTGCCGATCGTCATATTGCCCTAGTTTCCAGCGCCGATTCTGGCTACGCCGCGCCGATTTCCGGCTCGTTCAAGCAGGTGGGCGGCGTACAGTCCAAAATGACCTATCAGCTACAAATCTCTGAAGCGAGTATGGGAAACCTGAAGCTCTGAACCCAGGCGTAATCGTCTGTCTAAACTTGTGCAGCCCTAGGAGCACAGTGTTATCGTGAAGTTATATAAACAAGCATCTCAGATTCTCAGGGAGCCGGTCGCGATCGCAGCGCCCTGACCTTCCCTGCCTCACCCAACCCCCGCAATGGATAATCGGATTCTCTACGTTCGTCTTCCCTGCAACCCCATCTTTCCGATCGGCGTAGTCTATCTAGCCGACCATGTGCATAAGCAGTTTCCTCAGGTGGAGCAGCGCATTTTTGACCTGGGTACTGTGCCCCCCCTGGACTACGCCTCGGCGCTGGATGCCTGCGTGGATGAGTTTCAGCCGACGCTACTGGTGTTTTCTTGGCGCGATATTCAAATCTATGCCCCCGTGGGTGGCCGGGGTGGCAACCCCCTACAGTACACCTTCGAGTTTTACTACGCGCGAAACCCATTGCTGCGGATGCGGGGAGCATTGGGCCTGCTGCGGATTGCCACGGGCTACTACGGCGAACTCTGGCGCAACCTGGGCTTGATCAAGCGGGGCACGAAGCGGGCCAAGCGCTACCATTCCAATGCGCGAGTGGTGGTGGGCGGCGGTGCAGTAAGCGTGTTCTATGAGCAACTCAGCAAGAGCTTGCCGAAGGGCGCGATCGTCTCTGTTGGTGAAGGAGAAGCGCTGCTGGAGAAGCTGGTGCAAGGTCAGAGCCTTGCGACCGAACGCTGCTACATTGTGGGCGAAACTCAGCCCCGCGATCGCCTGATCCACGAACTGCCAGCCCCGATCGAAAAAACTGCCTGCAACTACAGCTATATTCAGTCGATCTGGACGGAGTTTGAGTATTACTTCCAGTCTGAAGATTTCTACGTTGGGGTGCAAACGAAGCGGGGTTGTCCCCACAACTGCTGCTACTGCATCTACACGGTGATCGAGGGCAAGCAGGTTCGGATTAATCCCGCCGAGGAAGTGGTGGCGGAGATGCAGCAGCTTTACGATCGCGGCATCCGCAACTTCTGGTTCACAGATGCTCAACTGATCCCTGCCCGGAAGTACATGGACGACGTGGCCCAACTGCTGCGAAAGGTTCTGGCGGCGGGAATGAAGGATATTCACTGGGCGGCCTACATCCGCGCTGATAACCTAACTCCCGAGCTGTGCGACCTGATGGTGCAGACGGGGATGAACTACTTCGAGATTGGCATCACCAGTGGTTCTCAGGAGCTGGTTCGCAAAATGCGGATGGGTTACAACCTGCGGACTGTGCTGGAGAACTGCAAGGATCTGAAAGCTGCCGGATTTAACGATCTGGTGTCAGTCAACTATTCGTTTAACGTGATCGACGAGCGCCCGGAAACGATTCGTCAGACGATCGCCTACCACCGCGCCCTAGAAGCTATTTTTGGGGCTGACAAGGTGGAGCCAGCGATCTTCTTTATCGGCTTGCAGCCCCATACCCATTTGGAGGAATATGCCTTCAAAAACAAGATGATCAAACCGGGCTACGATCCGATGAATGTGAAGCCCTGGACGGTTCGCAAACTGCTGTGGAACCCGGAGCCGTTGGGGTCGTTCTTTGGTCAGGTTTGTCTGCAAGCGTGGCAGCGCAACCCAAACGACTTCGGACGGGAAGTAATGGACATTCTGGAAGAACGACTGGGCCGTGCAGATCTGGAAGAAGCACTGACGGCACCGATCGAACCCAAGCAAGAATTGGTCTTGCAATAGGTCTTCTGGATAGAGCCATAGCCTCATAGATTAAGACGGGGTGTGGGGGCGTTGCTCCACACCCCGTCTGGTCTCAACCTAATGTCCTAAGCTATCTGTTTACAGCTGCGCTTACCTGCCGCGATAGTTTTCTCGAATCCATAGCCGCAGCTCAGCGTCAGAGTCCGCGTAGACATAGCGACCTGTGCGAGGATCGATCGCGTACCACCAGCGATCGCTGCCGTTGGTGAACTCATGCACCTTAAGTTCAGTGCCTCCAAACAGCGCCTCTGCAAGATTTTCCTGGAGTGCCTGCCACCAAGGCCGCCGCTCAGAAGCTACCGTATCTGTGATTTGCAGTCTTTCTTGTTCTAATTGCTCAATTAGGGGAAGATTGCTAGCAACTCTAGCCGCCTCCAGACGATGCGCCAAGGATGTCATCATGCTTGCCTGGTGCTTGTTCCAGACTTCGGAGGGATTGGAGTGAAGAGTTTGTGTCGTCATATTCGTCTTTGCAGGAGGGAGAAAGTCGTAGGTTTTTTCCTGCTTCTCCTATTGTAGAATTTTTCTGTAGCATAAGCTACGAAAGTCTCTGTTCCTTGACATTTTTTAGCCCAGCAGCGAAGGGCGATCGTGTGTGCGATCGCCCTTTC
>DATNQR010000146.1:0-18666 GCA_036703905.1 Thermosynechococcaceae cyanobacterium | reverse complement strand
GACACCCTGCTGCTCTCTGTGCAGCATCCTGGCGAAGGCTGTCCGTTTACGCCTCAAGTCACGCTGTCGCGATCGCTTGAGCTTTTGTCCCTGGAGGGGTCGCTGTTTACCCAAACCCGTAGCGTTTCTCGCGGCAGCAATTGGCCGAGCAACATTCAGGGCGATCACGCAGGCGTTCCTAAACCCTCGGTGATTGGCATCCGGCGCAAGCAGTCCACGGGGCGCTTTGTGTAGAAAGACCGGGAACCCTGAACGATCGCCGCTCACGCAGACCCAGACTTGAGAGGCGAAAATTTCAATCGGTATCGGTAGAGCGCTACAGGACGATCGGCTGCCAAGTAGGCTTTTGGGTGGGGCGGACTCAGGTAGACGGCGGTGATCTGATCCGCCGTTAAATTCCCGTCCGCCTCGCGGGTATAGGCGGTCGTCGTCTCTACTTCGTTCTTGTAGGGCCTTTCCGGTGACTGGAAAAACTGTTGAAACACTTCCGAAGCCAGGAAATGGTTTGGATCAGGTTGCTCTGTAGCCTGACCTGCGACCGTGGAAAACAGCTTGCGGTTGTCGCGGAACTTCGTGATCAGGCGACTGGAGTTGCCACGATCGACCCAAACCTGAAATACTCGATCGCCTAAATATGCCCTCGCCAGATTCAGCCCATTGAAGGCGCGATCGGAAATCACCTCCGGCTTCACCAGCGACCTCGTGGGCAGAGACAGCAACGGAATCGGAGCTTGCGATCGGGCGAGGGTGTTCTCCACCAAAAACCGCACTGTACAGATCACAGGCTGGTTCAGAAACTGGCGGTTGCCTTCGTAGCCAGGAGTGGTAATTTCTGGAGCCAAGGGAGCCACTGAATCCACCAGCGTACTCGTCAGCGTCCAGGTTCCCGCCATCCAGTCTGGGTAGACTAGCTCATCCGTCGCTGAGGTAACTGGCGGCTTAGTTGTCCACTGAGGAAAGGCAGCGATCCGATCGCTCAAAGGACTGGCAGCGGCACTGGCTTCACAGCACAGCAGGAGAGCGAAAAAGACAGAGAGCAGTTTGACAGACAATTTGATCACGATCGCGCCCATGCCCTCGACGTAAAACAAGCTGGCTTAGAGCGAACTGACGTAGAGCAAAAGGGTATGCGAACAAACAAACGGACGGGCATAGAGGCGATCGGGCAAGTGAGGGATGCCTCTAGTTTACAGGGAGAGACAGGATTGGAGAGCGAGCGTGGTTTGACTCTCTGAGGGATTCCCCTAGAATTGAGGAGCCAGCCGAGATCCTGGAGAAATAGTAAATCAGCCCCCATGACTCGTAAAGCGACTGCCTGGGACAAATTTGGAACCCCCCCAACCTTTTCTAGTGTTTGGATTGATCGCACTTGGACGATCGGGCTAATGCTGGCAGCGCTGCTGTTGTATACCCTAAACCTGGGAGGCGCGGCCCTGCGAGACTGGGACGAAGGGCTGATTGCCCAGGTTGCCCGCGACATTTTCCGTGCCCCGCCTGGTTCCTGGGTTTGGCTACATCCCACTCTGGCAGGCGCACCCTACCTGAACAAGCCCCCCTTCGTGCATTGGCTGATTGCGATCGCCTATCGACTAGGCGGCGTGAACGAGTGGACAACTCGGCTACCGGCAGCGCTCCTGTCCGCTACCTCTGTGCCGTTGCTCTATCGCATTGGGCGAGAAATATTCTCTCGCCGTACCCCCGCGATTTTTGCCGCCTTGGTATATCTGACCACGCTGCCGATCGCCCGTCATGGTCGTCTGGCCATGCTGGATGGTGTGCTTATCAGTCTGTTTTTGCTGTTGCTGCTGTGCCTGCTGCGATCGCGGCGGGATCTGCGGTGGGGCTTGGGGGTAGGCATTGCCTTCGGGTTACTGTGCCTAACTAAAGGCATTGCAGCCCTGCTGCTGGGGACGATCGTTCTAGGGTTTGTTTACCTAGATACTCCCCGCTTGCTGACATCTGGCTACATCTGGGCTGGCGTGGGTTTGGGGACACTTCCCGCGATCGGTTGGTTTGGGGCGCAGTGGTGGCACTATGGGCAGGAGTTCCTCCGAGCCGGGTTGCTGGAGCAGTCCTTTAGCCGAGTTTGGACTCCAGTGGAGAACAACAAAGGCGCTCCCTGGTTCTATCTACTAGAAGTCCTGAAGTATGGGTTGCCCTGGCTAGTGTTCCTCCCCGGCGGGCTGCGCCTGGCCTGGGAAAACCGCAACTGGAGTTGGGCCAAGCTGGTGCTGCTGTGGTCGGTGGTGTATCTGGTGGCGATTTCCCTCATGAGTACCAAGCTGCCGTGGTACGTGCTGCCGCTTTACCCAGCGCTGGCGCTGACGATCGGGGCGTACCTGGCAGAAATTTGCAGTGCCGAGGCTCTGCTGGAAAAATCACCTCGATCGCCCTACCCAATTGCCTGGGCTGGCATCTACAGTTTTGCGGCGATCGTTTGTGCGATCGGCGGCTTTTACTTGGGCATTGAGCCGCCAGCCCAGTTGGAGCTAACGATTCTGCTGGCAGCGTTGACGCTCACCTTCACCGCCACCACGGTTCTGCTGCTGCGGCAAGACTCGCAGTTTATCCTGCTGCTGCTGTGGGGAATGTATGTCTCGCTGCTGCTGCTTACTCAGTCACGCTATTGGGTGTGGGAACTGGGAGATGCTTACCCCGTGAAACCAGTGGCGGCGATCGTCCAGCAGTACACGCCTGTCGGGCAGATTGTGCAAACTTCTTACCCCTACAACCGCCCGTCGCTCAATTTCTACAGCGATCGCCCAGTCATTCCAGAAACCCTCGCCACCTTAAAGCGAGACTGGCAGCGTAACCCCCGCTCGTATTTCCTGGTGGATCAAGCTGCACTGGATCAGCTAGGTCTGGAATCTGCCCGATCGCTGGGGCAAGCGGAAGGGTGGAGCTTAATTACCCGTAGCTCAATTCCCTCAATTCAAGCCTCCAGTCTCTCTAGGAAGCAGGCGGACTAGGTTTCTCGACCCGAATTGGGTTAGCAGGCTGAAAGGGCAAAGATTGGCGCAGCATGGGATTTTGCAGCACGATCGCGGTAAGACCAAGCACAAATGCCCCAGTCAAGGTTCCCAGCACTAGCGGATGGGTGAGCTTAAAGTCTCGACGAATGCGGGCGATCGGGCGACTCTCCCGCCGCAGCATCTGTTCAGCGCGCTGAGAACTGAAGGGATCACGCACGTAATGACCACTCCAACTGACCACGAGCCGTTCTCGGCATTGTTGGCAAGTTAGCAGCCCACTGATGACCTTGTGAGGTTTGGACGCACCCGAACGTTGGCAGATCGGACAGTTGGAAGAAGGCGAATCAAAAGTGTGAGCGCTCATCGAAGGTTTCGGCTGGGTCAAGGACTAAACTTTACGCAATGCTGGGAAGTTTGACTGGTTCGAGTCCTGGCTGCGAGAACCTCACTTTTGCCTGCGGCTCAGGACTGAAACAGCGCTAGGGCCGCGATCGAAGTGTACACCCGACTCGGAACTGCTAGAAAAATCTTCAGGCTTCTTTTCCAATTCTTATTATTCAGGACAACCCCAGGTTTGCGGCTACTGCGACTATAGCAAATGGAACTTTCTCCGTCCTCCGTCTACGCCCAAATTTATAGCCATAGCCTCGTAGGTTAAGACGGGGTGCAGGGGGTGGAATCTCTGGCTATGGGCATTGCCCACAGACTGCCATCAAGCCCAACGGCCTAAGTTGTCTGTTTACAACCATACGTCCAGTTTTCTCCTCGACCTAGCTTTCTACTCAAATCCTCCAGTGCTATGATCGCAGTGGTTTGGGGCTGTAGCTCAGATGGATAGAGCGACCGCCTCCTGAAGTGTTGGGCACTGTAGAGGAAACTCTGCATGTGAATGTGATCAAAGTCGGTGAACTCTAAAGAGTGAACAGTCCGTGGTCAAACTAGTTCCGCGGTGTTTGTAGAACCTCAGTGATTTGTTTCGCCGCTTCGGGAATTTCCGGTTGTTGTGTGAAGCAGTGCACGATCGACTGCAGAACGCTGGATTGGTTGTTTTTCCACAGTGCTGACACTCCATGACAATACCGAACCAAGCCTGGTTCAATTATTTGAATTAGGAAGGCGTAGAGACTAGAAGGTCACCACCTAAGGGAATTTAACCTACGGTGAAGGTATAGTCCAGAGAGTGAGGAAACTCACACAAATCTGAAGCGGTAGGTCGAGGGTTCGAATCCCGCCAGTCCCGTTCCAAACCAAAAGCTTCGGGGTTCACAGCAAGTCCCCGATTTATTTTTTCGGAGATCTAGTTGAGCCAGAGCAGAGGCTAATGGCGGCGCAACTGGGTTAGTTCTTGTTCTGCTTTTACTCTGCTGACATTTGCCGCGGAAATTGTCCGATCGCCGCTCCGCAACCGAAAATAGAAGAGAGTCCACTAGGAGAACGAAGTGAGTCAATTTGATTACGATTTGGTGATTGTGGGGGCGGGCGTGGGTGGGCACGGTGCGGCGCTTCACGCGGTTAGTTGCGGTCTGAAGACTGCTGTGATTGAAGCCGCAGACATGGGCGGAACCTGCGTCAATCGCGGCTGCATTCCCTCCAAGGCGCTGCTGGCGGCTTCGGGGCGAGTGCGGGAACTGCGGGATGCTCACCACCTCAAAGCTCTGGGTATTCAGCTAGATAACGTGCAGTTCGATCGCCAAGCGATCTCCGACCACGCTACTGGGATCGTGACCAAGCAGCGCGATGCCCTGACCAACAGCCTTAAGCGCTTGGGAGTGGACACGATTCATGGCTGGGGGCGGGTTGCTGGGCCGCAGAAGCTCACCGTCACCACTGCTGAAGGCGAAAAGACGATTACCGCCAAAGACATCATCCTGGCTCCCGGATCGGTTCCCTTCGTGCCGCCTGGAGTTGAGATCGACGGTAAGACGGTGTTCACCAGCGATGACGCAGTGCGGTTGGAGTCCCTGCCTCAGTGGATCGCGATCGTCGGCAGTGGCTACATTGGACTAGAGTTTGCCGATGTCTACTCAGCATTGGGCGCTGAGATCACCCTGATCGAAGCCCTGGATCAACTCATGCCTGGATTCGATCCTGACATTGCTAAGCTAGCCCAGCGAGTCCTGATCACGCCACGGGACATCGAAACTAAGGTTGGGCTGCTAGCCAAGAGCGTCAAACCGGGATCGCCCGTGGTGATTGAACTGGCGGATGCCAAGACGAAGGAAGTAGTGGAAGTTCTGGAAGTGGATGCCTGCCTGATTGCCACAGGTCGGATTCCCTACACGAAGGATCTGGGGCTGGATTCGGTCGGTGTGGAACTCGATCGCCGTGGATTCATTGCCATCAACGACGAAATGGCGGTGCTGTCTGGCGGCGAACCCGTGCCGCATTTGTGGGCGATCGGTGACGCCACCGGAAAAATGATGCTGGCCCATGCAGCCTCGGCCCAAGGAGTCGCTACGGTGGAGAACATCTGTGGCCGGCTGCGCCATGTGGACTACCACAGCATTCCTGCCGCCGCCTTCACCCACCCTGAAATCGGCTTTGTCGGGATGACAGAACCCGCCGCGAAGGAGAAAGGTCAGGCAGAAGGCTTTGAGGTTTCCAGCGTCAAAACCTACTTCAAAGGCAATGCCAAAGCGATCGCCGAAGGCGAAACCGAGGGAACTACCAAAGTCATCTTCCGCAAAGACACAGGTGAAGTTCTAGGAGTTCACATCTTTGGCCTCCACGCCTCCGACCTAATCCACGAAGCTGCCAGCGCCATCGCCCAGCGCCAATCTGTTCAAGATTTGGCCTTCCTGGTTCATGCTCATCCCACTCTGTCCGAGGTGCTGGACGAGGCTTATAAGCGGGCGATCGGCTCACACTAGAAGAATGAGGAAAAGAAGTGAGGAGTTAATTCTCCCTACATCTTTGCCCTCTACTTCTTTATGCCCTCTATTTCTTTACGAGGGTAGGTTAGGCTATCAAAAGCATTGCTGAATGTTTCTACAGCCGGCAATGTTCGTCGGCAGATTTGTTTGAGTCCAGTAAAGTCCAGCGCAAGAGAACCGAATGCAAATCCGTCGCCGTCCGCCCAATCCCAAGATCGCGGTGCAGGAAGTGCGCTATCAGGCGAAATCTCCTGACGATCAGCCGCACCATATTCTGGAGGAGATTGTCTGGCAGAAAGAAGATGAAGTAGCTCAACGGCGGGAAAAACTGCCGCTTCTGGAGCTTCAGAAAAAGGCACAGACTTTGCCGCCGCCTAAAGATTTTCTAGCGGCTTTGCGCCAAGGCAAAACCAGCCCGGCGGTGATTGCAGAAGTTAAAAAAGCTTCTCCTAGCAAGGGAGTAATCCGGGAAGACTTTGACCCCGTGGCGATCGCCCAGTCCTACACCCAGGGCGGCGCAACCTGTCTCTCGGTGCTAACAGATGAGAAGTTTTTTCAAGGCAGCTTCGAGAATTTGAGCAGAATCCGGGCAGTGACAGATCTACCCTTGTTGTGCAAAGACTTTGTGATCTACCCCTACCAGATGTATCTGGCGCGGGTGCATGGAGCCGACGCGGTGCTGCTGATTGCCGCCATTCTGCCAGACAAAGATTTGCAGTATTTCCTCAAAATTGCCCAAACGCTCAAGGTAACGGCGCTGATTGAGGTGCATACCCTGGAGGAACTCGATCGCGTCCTGACTCTGGATGGCGTGACCCTAGTGGGCATCAATAACCGCAACCTGGAAGATTTCTCGGTAGACCTCCAGACTACCCGCACCCTATTGATGACCCGGGGAAACGTTCTACGAGAACGGGGGATTCTTGTGGTGAGTGAGTCCGGGCTGCATACCGCCGCTGACCTGAAATCTGTAGCAGAAGCGGGAGCGGAGGCGGTGCTGATGGGTGAGTCGCTGATGCGGCAACCCGATCCCGCTTCTGCGCTGAAGCAACTGTTTCAGGCCTAATTTAATCTCTACCCTAATCTCGCGGATCGACCCATGGAACCCATTCCCCTGCCGTCTCACATCCACTACGAACTGCTGCTGCAACTGCTGGAGCGCCAGACCATGCGGACTGTAGAGAACAGGTCTGCGGTTCAGGAGGAAGTGCAACAACTGATCATCACCCTCCGCAAAGCGCTGTCTCAGCAGAAGCGATTGGAGGAAAGCTGTCAGCGTTCTGGTTTGTCGATCGACTACCGTTGGTCGCTCAACAAAAATGAACCTGAAACTCCCCCTTCTCAAATGCTTAACCATTAAGAAAACTGTGATGTTTTGCTAAAGTTTCGCTATTCTGTGAGCACGGTAGTTGCAGCGCTAGGATGAGCAATCAGGCCCAGGGAGTTGAGTCAGATTGGATTACTTCTACCTTGTCCTGGCTTGCTCAACAAAGCTCAACAGAACAGCACAACTGATGGGGGTTCTGCGTGTCTGAACTGAACCGGACTCACGACTTCGCACCGGGCGATCGCTCATCAGAGTCGGCCGCTCTGTTTGAAGAGTTGATGCAGTTGCAATCGCTCTCCCACGAGCAAGTCGAGCGCATTCACCAGCTAGAGCAAGCCCTCGATCAATCCCTAACCTCGATCGAGGAGCTGCGGCAGCGCATCGTGCATCAAGAGTTTTTGGAGGCCCAGCTCGCTTCCACGGAAGAGATTGCCAATGTGCAGCAGCAAGCGATCGCCCGCCTCAAGCTCCAGCTCGGACAAAAGCCTTCAGAACCTCAGCCCATCACCCCAGATCAAGCACTGCAAGACCTGATGGGGACGATGGCAGCATTTGCAGAGGCCCAGCAGATAGAACTGCAAAAGCTGCGATCGCGGATTGCCCGCGATCGAGCCGAACTTCAGAGCCATCGGGGACGATCAGTAAGCAAAGTTGCCACTGCGCCGATCTCCTCCCCATCTTTCATCTCCATCAAAGCTAAGTTGGAGGAATTGGAGCAAACCCCTAAGCACTCCACCAGTCAAGCTCTGCTGCAACACACCTGTCAGGAGCTTGAAGCTGAACGCGAGCGTCAGCACACCCGCATTGCTGAGCTGGAAAAGCAAGCCGCCGAGATGCAAGAGCAGATTCTGCGCCAAGCCCAGCACATCACCGAGCAGGAAACTGCCGTGCAGCACTGGAAAGACCGCTACCTGAGCCATCAGGAGCAAACCCAGCGTCTTGCCGTTCTGCTCCAATCCCTTCCCCCTCTGTCCCCCGAAGTGACAGAGATCCTCGCCAGCCTGCAAGCTCACCCTCACCTGCCGGCCAGTCCCACCCTGGCTCTAGTGGGAACCGATCGCCAGAACGCTCAACTGGATCTGCCAGAATTCCTGATGCGCCGCCGCAGGTACACTCGTCGCGCTACTCCGGCTGATTGAGTTGCCAACTGTAGGGCAAATAAACGATCGGGGTTTCTGCCGTGAGTTCCACGTCTGAGCGCCAGTAGGACTGGATATACTGCGGCAGCGACGGGGCAACTCGGAGAAAATCCGATCGATACCATTGGAAAATCCGGCTGCAATACAGCTTGCCCCCTTCGTAGTGAACTTTCTCCGGGTTGTTGATGAACCGATCAGCATCTTCCGCTAACTGTTGCTGCACCCGATCGGCTTGATAGGTCTGGTTTCGCAACAAAGGACACCCGATCGACCCACACACCAGCGCAAAGTGAATCCGAGGATCGTCAAACTGTCGCCGCAAAATCCCGTGTTCGATCGCGTTGAGGCTGTAGCGACGGTCGCCCAGTCGATACACTGGACGCAGGAAGAAACTCAAGAAGGTAACCCAGTTGGGCAAACCGAGAATTTTAGGTTGAATGGACGCGATCGGATAACGGCGCAGTATTTGGGCGATCGTGACCGCGTTGTACAAGTTCAACCACAGGGCCAATTGCTCATCAGCGTTGGGATGCTGGGCCAAATCCACCTCGCTCATTTCCGCCAACCACTCCACCAGCGATTTTTGCCCTTCCTGCTGCCAGCGTCGATAGTCCACCCGCCCTCGCTCGTCCACGTACTGCCGCAAAAGCTGATCCCAGCGATCGAACTTCAGCATCATGACTTCCTCAAAACCTTCCCATTTACCCTACACTCCCCATCCGCTCCTCTGGGCCATGCTGAAGCAAGTAATCCGGTGGCAGTTTCCCCAGGTGCAGCAGATTTCTCCAGCAACGCTGGCAGAGTGGCTGGGTTCTAGCGATCGTCCCCCTCCGCTCTTGCTCGACACGCGCACCGAGGCAGAGTTCGCCGTCAGCCATCTCCAGAGCAGCCAGCGCATTGATTCCGCCAACCTGACCCACCTGGAGATTGAGAGCGACACTCCGATCGTCGCCTACTGCTCTGTGGGCTATCGATCAGCGCGCCTATGCAATCAGCTCCAAGCTCTGGGCTACAGCAATGTCCTTAATCTGGAAGGGTCGCTGTTTCAGTGGGCAAACGAGGGGCGATCGGTTTACCGCGCAGGTCAACCAGTGCAGCAGGTTCATCCCTACGACCAACTTTGGGGCTTGCTCCTGACTTCAGAACTGCATGGGTAAACTCGTGATCGTTAAGCTGGTGATCGTTAAGCTCGTGGTTAAGCTAGTGGTTAAACTTGTGATGAAAAATCATTGCAGGGCGGTTATCCAGACTGCATCCGCCGACCGATTTGCTTAGAATGAATTGAGTCGCGTTTGGCTAAGTGTCTTTATCGAAACGGTTTATGGCAATCTGCAAGGCTTAAAAGCCAGTCAACTCAAGCAGCTACAACGGCTCTACCATCAGCGCACACCGGGCGATCGCATCACCACAGCCGAATTTGCCCAGCGCATTGCCGCCATCAGCACCGAGTTGAACCAACCCGTGTGCGTCTACATCAATCGGCGGGGTCAGGTGATCCGGGTGGGTGTGGGAACCCCGCGTCAGACCCAGATTCCCCCCCTAGAGCTACCCCGCTATGGAGCGGAACGCCTGAGTGGAATTCGCTGCATTTCCACCCAACTGAAACTGGAACCGCCCAGCGAAGCTGCCTTGACTGCAATGGCGCTCCAGCGCTTGGATGCCTTGGTGGGCTTAACGTTGACGGGTGGCGGCTTCGAGCGACGCGGCGGTGGAGCAACAGGCTACGTGCGTGAAGCTTATCTGGCTCACCTGGTTCCCCATCCCGAAACTGCTTGGACAGTTTCGCCGCCCCTCAGCCTGGAAGATGTGACCGAGCAAGATTTTCTGTCGCTGGTAGAAGGATTGGAGGAAGAGTTCCAGCGCGAGTATGTGGCGCGGCAGGTGGATCAGGATCACGATCGCGTCCTCGTTGTCGGCTTGATGACGGACAACACTAGCTCTCAACGGTTCCAGGATGGACTAGCAGAGATCGGGCGACTCGTGGAAACCGCAGGCGGCGACGTGCTGCAAACCCTGAAGCAAAAGCGATCTCGTCCCCATCCCCAAACCGTCGTGGGTGAGGGCAAGGTGCAGGAAATTGCCCTGACCGCTCAAACGATCGGCGCAAGCCTAGTGGTGTTCGATCGGGATCTTTCCCCGACTCAGGTGCGGAACCTGGAAACGCAGATTGGGATTCGGGTGGTCGATCGAACCGAAGTTATCCTGGATATCTTTGCTCAGCGCGCTCAATCGGGAGCCGGAAAGCTCCAGGTGGAACTAGCCCAGCTGGAATATATGCTGCCCCGGCTAACTGGTCGCGGCTTATCTATGTCCCGATTGGGTGGCGGCATTGGCACACGGGGGCCAGGGGAAACCAAGCTGGAAACCGAGCGCCGAGCTATCCAGCGCCGGATCTCTCGGCTTCAGCAAGAGGTAAACCAACTGCGGGCCCACCGCGCCCGTCTGCGCCAGCGCCGTCAGCATCACGAAGTTCCCTCGATCGCGGTGGTGGGCTACACGAACGCAGGCAAATCCACGCTGCTGAATGTGCTGACTAATGCCGAAGTCTACGTCGCCGACCAGCTTTTCGCCACGCTTGATCCCACGACGCGACAGCTGACCGTTCCTGAAGCGGTGTCCCAGCAACCTCAATCGATTCTGGTTACAGACACCGTGGGCTTTATTCACGATCTGCCGCCCTCGTTGCTGGATGCCTTCCGCGCCACTTTGGAGGAAGTAACCGAAGCGGATGCACTATTGCACGTTGTCGATCTTTCCCATCCTGCTTGGCAGAGCCAGATTCGATCGGTGATGACTATTCTGTCCCAAATGCCAATCACCCCTGGCCCAGTGCTGCTGGCGTTCAACAAGATCGACCAGATTGACGGCGATCGTCTCTCCCTGGCTCGAGAGGAATATCCCCAAGCGCTCTTCATCTCTGCCAGCGAGAAACTGGGACTGGAAACCCTGCGGCTGCGGCTGGGTCAGTTAGTTCAGTATGCTGCGGTTCCTGAGTTCCCAGGGCTACCGAAGTTTCCGTAGAACCAGCACCCGATCAAACTTGACGGGCTTGAGGGACGAGCGAGCGGTTTGATCGATCGGCAAACGATCGTAGATTATCTCAACCCTCCAGCATCCGGTTGCTGTGGCCAGGTTAGCTAGAGTCTCCGCCATGCCCCGCGTTTTACCGTGCTGTAGGACATCTCGCACCATGAGAACGCAGGGACGATCGGGCTTCAGCACCCGCGCCATTTCTTGCAGACAAGGTGTGATCTGGCTTCCATAGTTTCGGCTGGAGAGCTGTGCTGCATCCACCGCCTGCCACTCTAGGCAACCCAAAAACCACAGCCTGAGCCGATGGTTTTGCGCTGACTCAAACGCTTCAGCGTGGGGCGGCTGAGTGACGATCGCATCCACAGCGTTGTCAGTGATCGCTAGTTCTGCACAGTCTGATTGCCAAACTCGATACCGGCGCTGCTGCCAGCTAGTGGGGAGCCGATGCCGCCGGTAGGTGCGCTTGATCTTGGCTAGCAGGCGCGATCGCACATCCCGATATGCGTACAGGTGCGGGAAATCGGCGGGAGGATAGGTGAAGCGGCGCAGGTAGGGAGCGCTGGCGTTGGAGGGATAGGACAAATATCCAGGCAGAACGTGGTGCAGAATCCCCACCAGGCAAGCGCTGAGAAATTCGTTGGGCTGCTGCTGCAACACCTGGAATGCTGCTACCGTCTCCCGTAGAGTTTCCGGGTGAAAAAAATCTCTAACCCAGTTGGGCACAGCATCCAGATCTACCCTGGAAGCAGCCTGGTCGATCGCTTCCAGCAAAATAGCCGCCTGGCGTAGGGCCATTCGTTCGCTTCGCGGCGCTGCTAACTTACCTTCAGCGACTGCACAGGCATAAGGACTTTGATCCGCAGCCCAAGCCACACGATCAATTGTCAGAGTTTCAAATGCCACTGTACCCGACCCAGCAAACGGATCAAGTACAATTTCCCCCGGCTGCGAGTACAACTCGACCAGCGCTTGCACCAGTCCAGCTGACGATCGATGGGCGTAGGGAGCCAGAGAATGCAGCGTACTTTCTTGGCGATCGAAGGACTGACACCAGAGCCATTCGTCTAGCTGCGTTGTCTCTTGAGTCTCAAACAGGCACAGTTGCCGTCCATCCCGCAGGCTGGTCAATTTTCCCATGCTGGCGATCGTCGAAACCGTTCAAACTACAACATTGGCTGGGTCATGGTGATCGACCCGATGCCCGCAGATTCCAAGGTGTGGTCTATCGCCGAGTCTTAGCCTCAATCTCCTCCAGAGTTTGCAGCAGCAACCGACGGGCCTCCAGCTTCCAGCCTCGTCGCTGCACCGCGATCGCCAAAAATGTGCCTACCCCCGTTGCCAAAAAATCCAACGGCTGCATCAAGGAAATGCCCAGCAGTAGTCCCAACCCCGCGATGCCCCAGAAAGGTAAAGCCACTGCCTGACGTTGACTCGTAATCAAGCGACTGATTAAATCCGTGGGCATCTCTGCCAGCAGCGTCTCTTTAACCTGCCGTTGCTCGGCGGCCGAAACCGACAGGCCAATTTTTTGTCGCAGTTTCTCAATTTTGCGGGCATCGGTGCTGTACTGCGTTAGCTCATCCTCTGCCATCATCACTAAGCGATCGTACTGTCCCACGCGCCGCCTCTCAAATCAAATTTCACAAGCCCTGCCAGGATTATCTCAGACAACTGGAGCCTTATTGAGAACCCGTAAAACAAAGCAGCCTAGCTGTGAGGAGCTAGACTGCTCAGCTAGAATTCAGCTAGCATTTTGCCTGGTTCTAAGCTTCTACAGGCGATTCTTCTGGGGTTTCAGCGATCGCTGTTTCTGCGGTTTCCTCCAACTCCGGTTGCGGTTCTGGCTCCGGCTTAGGCTTAACAGGCTTCGGTCCTCGTGCCAGCGCTAGATTGACTGGTTTGGCTTCTTCGCGTTCTTCCCGCTTGCCCCTGCCCTTGCCCCGCTCTTTGTTATCTCGGTTATCTCGCTCTTTACTATCCCGGTTATCCCGCTCTTTGTTAGTACGGATCGTCGGACGAGCGCTCGTGCGTTCTTCAGCAGCTTGGATCGGAGTTACCGCCTCGGTTGCTTCGGGCTGTGCCGCACGTTCAGATTTCTTGATCGGACGTTCTACCATTGTTAAGTTCCTGCGCTCTCTCCGTATCCTAACCTGGGGCGGCGACAGGGTACAAATGACCCGTCAGAACTCCAGCGCATCACGCCAGACCTGATACGCTGCTAGAGATGAATTGTATAGAGTGAGACGTGCAGAGGCAAATGCAACTTGAATTTGTGCCCGTTGAAGAGTTCTACTTCGCCTTGACTTTGGCAGTGCGAACTTTAGAAGATCTATCTGAGCCTGGCTTGGCAGACCAGGTGAAGGCAAAGCTAAACCAGGAATACAGTGAGCCGTCCACTGTGGCGGCTGCCAGCCAGAACACCTTTAACTACGTGTTTCGGGTGCTGGATGTTGATAACAGTCCGGCTCCGCAGTTGATTTTGTCTATTGCCGATTGGCAGGGCAATCTCCGTCTCAGCAGCGATTTTGGCTGGGTGTTGGATGAGCAGCGCAAACCTGTGCGGACGGAGAAATTTGAGCATCGATCGATCTTTGCTGAACAAGTGCGATCGCATTTGCGATCGTGGCTCCAGATCTCTCTTCCCGGCTAGCTATCACCCTTTTAGGCACCCTTCTGGGCAAAGCTGCCTTGAACAGAACAAGTGTCCGCCGAAGCAGAAACAAAGCTCAGCAAACGCACCGATCAGCGGACTGCTATGGCTCTTTCCCACTCTGGCGGACACGATCCAGGTCTAGTTTTCAAGCTGCCTGACTCTATCTACCTGATTTGACTGACTCTCTCCCGGTTGAGACTGCGCTACAACCTGCGACTAGGAATTGGTGGTCTGTGCTGCCAGCATTTGCTTCAGCTTTTCCAAATCCTGGGCCCAGCGTGGATCAGGTTGGACACTCTCATCCGTGACAGCAGCTGCACCTGCCGGTCGCTTGGATGAGGAGGCAGCCTTACCGTTGCCGCCCTTGCGACGAGCGGGGCTAGGGCTAGAGCTGGAGCCGACAGTGTTCTCAGCGCTGTCGGTTGGGGCTTCTTCTTCCTTGTCTTTAGAGCGAGGCAGTGCTTTTTCAAGCTTGATGGGGTTGTCTCTTAGGACGAAACCGTTGAATTTTTCAATGATTTCATCGGCTTCTTCGTCGCTTTTGACGGTGACAAAGCCAAAGCCACGACACTTGTTGGTTTTGCGATCGGTAATTAGCTTTGTGGAAACCGAGCTACCTGCATCTGCAAACACCGCCTCCAGTTCTTGGCGGCTGAGATCTTCATGCAAGTTACCGACGTAAAGACGAATGGACATGGAAAGAATACCTCCAGACAGATTGAACGAGACACACTTGAACACGTTGGCCTTTCGATCGTGGCTGAAACTACGCTGGCAAGCGCCTATCGTAAGAAACAACCTGCTCCCCTGCGGTGGTGGCAACCTCTATTATCCAGACCATCAAAACCCTGTTTACTTTGCTGCTCTTCCTGTTTACTTCGCTGCTCTTCCTGAAGGCTGCCCTTACTGAATGTAATTGCCAGCTGATTGTAACTGCCAGCCAAGTGATTGAAAATGAACCAGTGCGGTGTGAGAGCAGAGCTATGGCTTGAGAAGTGAAAGCATAAACGGACTACTTTTGAAAACGGACTGCTTTTGAAGAGCTTCAGAACTTTTACGCCATCCACTAAGGTATCACGCGAACCCGGATGGAACCACGGTGCAGGAAGATTTGGTTCTCCGCTAGATGGCTGATTTTACGATCGTTTTCCTCTGTCTCCTCGGATCTTGGGAGCAATCGTCCGATTGTGCCTTGAGAATCCCTTGGTCGAGCGAACCGCCAAAGTTGTAGATCAGGTTTAGCTCAAACATCGCACTGCTTCTAGCATTCCTCGCGCTTTGTTGAGGGTTTCCTCAAACTCCTTTTCAGGCTGCGAATCTGCCACCAATCCGGCTCCAGCTTGGACGCTGACGGTGTGCTTGCCAGCCTGGCCGCGCACGACCATTGTGCGAATGGCGATCGCCGTGTTCAGCTGACCCTCAAAGTCGTAGTAGCCATACACGCCAGAGTAGGGGCCGCGGCGACAGCCCTCCAGGTGATGAATAATCTGCATTGCTCGGATTTTGGGTGCACCGCTCACGGTTCCTGCCGGGAAGCAAGCCTTGAGCAAATCCCAGGCGGTTTTGTTAGGGGAGAGCCGCCCGACCACATTGCTGACGATGTGCATCACGTGAGAATAGCGCTCGATCGCCATCAGTTCGTCCACGGTCACACTTCCGTTTTGGCAGACGCGCCCCAGATCGTTGCGCCCCAGATCCACCAGCATGACGTGTTCTGCAATTTCCTTCGGGTCTTGCAGCAGTTCAGCGGCCAAAGCTGCATCTTCTTGGGGAGTTTTGCCCCGCCGCCGCGTCCCGGCGATCGGGCGTACTGTAGCAATCATAGGAGCGGCAATCGTGGGAACCGTGCGATCGACATCGAGGCTGTGTTCCGCCTTCACCATAACCTCTGGACTAGAGCCGATAATTTGCCAGCCGTCAAAATTGAAGTAGGCCATGTAGGGCGAGGGGTTGATTTGGCGCAGGGAGCGGTACAGGGCGAAGGGATCACCCTGGAACTCTGTGGAGAGCCGCTGAGACAGCACCACCTGGAAGATGTCGCCTGCCTGGATGTGCGCCTTGGCCCGCTGCACGTTGGCGCAGAAGTCCGCCTCGGAGATGTTACTGCGGTATTCCAGTTGCGCGATCGCCTCGCGCTGGGGCGGTGTCCATTCCAGCAGTCGCGCTTGGTCGGAGAGGGGAGATCGCAGTTTGTTAACTAATTGAGAAACACGATCGCAAGCTTTTTGATAAGCGGCTTTCTGATCGATTTCGGGATCGCGTAGATCGGCGTAGGCGATCGCCCAAATCTTGCGCTTCACCTGGTCAAAAATCAGCAGATTGTCCACCTGCATCCACAATCCATCGGGCAAATCTCCCTCAGTGGCGGCGTGAACCGGAACCCGTGGCTCGATCCATTGGATTAATTCGTAACCCCAGAAGCCGAACAGGCCACCAATTCCCGGCGGCAACTGGGGCAGCTTCACGGGCCGAAAGGGTTCCAGGCAGTGGGACAACGTAGCAAAGGGATCGCCCTCAAACTGCTCGATCGCGCCATCTCGGTGGGTTTGGGTGGTGATGCTGTTCCGTGCCTCCAGCACCCAGAGTGGATCGCAGCCCAGCAAGCTGTAGCGTCCTAGCTTTTCGCCACCCTCGATCGACTCCAGTAAAAAGCTGTAGGGCTGACCCGCGCAAACGCGATACCACGCTGACACGGGCGTATCCAGATCCGCTACCCACTCTTGGTAGACCGGAACGAAGTTGCCTTGCTGGGCTAGAGTCTGGAATTCGGAGAAGTCGGGAAAGATCATGGGAACGCCGGAGGACGAGTAGTAATACTTTAGCTTGAGTTGCAGGTCTCGCAGGGGAAGGAGCCAGGCTGGTCAGCATCCTCTAGCCCTCGCTGTGAATTGAGTTACAGATTGGCTGACTTAGCTGACTTAATAGTGAAATTTCTGCGCGATCGTCAACTCAAGGCCTGTTAGCTTTGAATTCGCGTTGCAATCCGTACTCATAACGAGTATGATTTAGGAGTACGGGTTCAAGGGAAAGGCTCATGAGCAGAGTCGAACAAATTCCAATCAACAAGATTCGCCGTCCCCTGTTTCGGCAAAACAATCCCGCAAAAGTTGCTGACTTGATGCAGTCGATTCAGGAAATTGGGCTACAAGAGCCGATCGATGTGCTGGAAGTGGATGGGCAATATTACGGGTTTTCTGGCTGTCACCGCTACGAAGCCTGTAGCCGCCTAGAGCACGAAACTATTCTTTGCCGAGTGCGCCGTGCGCCGCGATCGGTTCTGCAAAAGCACTTGGCTTGAGACAGAAGGAAACAGCAGGCGAGATCCTCGCTGTCCCACACCTTCACCCGCGCTAAACTTCTATTAACATTTTGGAGCAAAATATGGCAATCCAAGCCCCCCTGTCGATCAACATTGGGATTGACGAAAAATCAAGAGGAGAAATTGCTGAGGGACTTTCCCGTTTGTTGGCAGACACCTACTCCCTCTATCTCAAAACCCACTATTTTCACTGGAACGTTACGGGGCCGATGTTCCAGACGCTGCACTTGATGTTTGAAACCCAATACACCGAACTGGCGCTGGCTGTGGATTCCATCGCCGAGCGGATTCGTGCCCTCGGGTTTCCTGCCCCCGGAACTTACTCCGAGTTTGCACGGCTGAGTTCGATCGCCGAAACTTCCGGCGTTCCCAAAGCTGAGGATATGATTCGTCTGCTGGTCGAAGGACAGGAAGCTGTCGTCCGCACGGCTCGTTCTGTCTTCCCCACAGTGGATCAAGTGAACGACGAACCTACAGCAGATTTGTTGACCCAACGGATGCAAGTGCATGAAAAAACCGCCTGGATGCTGCGGAGCCTGTTGGAACAGTAGGCTTTGAGTTCTCAGTTTTGAGTTAGGCTTTTTGAGAAGTGAAGGCAGCAGAAGTCGGTCGCCCGTCTTCAACTCGAAATTCAACCCTCAAAACTTTGCGTATGACCGTCGATCGAACCCCCCAGTTGCAAATCCTCATGCAGCAGGCGGGGTTTTCTAGCTTTAAATCTCTGGCTCAGGCGGCGGCGGTGTCTGAGCGGCAAATTCGCCAAATTCGTCGGGGCGACCTGAGCCAACTGCGGCTGGAAACTTTACAAAAGCTGAGTCAGGCATTGGGACTTTCGCTGACGGAACTGCTGGCAAGCTTCGATCTGGCTCCGTCACCCGCGATCGAGGCGCTTCAGCAGGAGTACGATCGCCTGCAAGCTCAACTAGCCCAGCAGCAGCAAGAACTCCGGCAGGAATTTCAGCAGTCCAGCCTGCAAATCCTGGAGTCGCTGCTGTTGCAGTTGCCCACGGCCGCCTATGCCGCCCAGCAGAATCCCCAAGCCCCCGCCGTGAAGTTGCTGCCACTTCTGCGCCCGATCGATCACTTGCTGGAGGCGTGGGGTGTGGTGGCGATCGCGGCGGTTGGCTCTGAGGTGGCTTACGATCCGCAGCAGCACCAGCTAATGGAAGGAACGGTTCAACCTGGCGAGTCTGTGCGAGTTCGCTATACGGGCTATCGTCAGGGCGATCGCTGGCTGCACCGCGCAAAGGTAAGTCCGATCGTCCCTTAAACTACTATCGTTCTACTGAGAGTGAGACTTCGAGGGTATTGGCGAGGCAAAGAGAGCTAGGAGTACAGCGAAAATCTGTT
>DATNQR010000145.1:0-1661 GCA_036703905.1 Thermosynechococcaceae cyanobacterium | reverse complement strand
CAGCTTCGATCGCCTGCTTGCCCACCTGCACCCACTTCTTGCGGTCGATCGATCGTACCTGGGTGACTGGGGCGTGGCTGAGAACCCGTACTCCCTCAGCTTCCAGGTGGGCTTGAATCAGTTGAGCGGCCTCGGGATCGGACTGGGGCAAGAGGCGATCGTCGCTTGTTGCCAGGGTGACTCGCCACCCCAACCGTGCTAAAGCCTGTGACAGTTCCACGCTGGCTGGGCCCTTGCCCAAAACCACAAGGCTGTCGAGTTGGCGCAGGTGGGCTGGCTCGATCGCTGACACATCCAGAAAGCCCACCGTTTGCAGCCCATCTATATGGGGGGAAACTGGATCGAGGGAAACTGGGCTAGAGGGAACTAGACAAGAACCTGCTGCCAGGAAGTAGTGCCTCGATCGCAGAGAACGACCATTGACCTCAAATCCCAGCGTTGGCTTGCGATAGAACGCGCCAGAACCCACAATCACTTCCACGCCCAAGGATGCGAGAACTGCTGGGGCGTGTAAATCTGCCAGTCTGGAAACTGTTGCATCCGCCCACTGCTGAAGCTGGACTACCAAAGCAGCTCGATCGATTTCAGCCGCACTGCTTGAGTTGAGGGAAAAGGGATCGGAATAGCGCGATCGGCTGGCTTCTAGGAGCACTCGCCGAGTCACGTATCCGGGATCGATCGACCTTCCCTGCTCAACTAAAGCAACGCGGGCTTGGAGCCTAGCTGCTTTAGTTGCCGCTGCCACGCCCGCCTCACCGCCTCCAATCACCACGAGATCATAGTCTCCAGCCATAGGTGAAAAATCGACACGGCTTTCCCATTGTCCCTCTGATTCGGACTTTGTAACGAATGGTTACAGTCATTCTCCCTAATATTCAATATTCCTGCTGGGCGTCGGCGTTCCAGTGATAAAGCTGCTTGGCCGACGCAACCCGCTTAAACGCTCTAGGGTCGTAGGAGAATTCAGCTTTTTCCAACAACTCGCCCACCGTGGCAACATCTGTCTCCGACATCGGCTCAATCTGGGCATCGGCTCCAAGAGACTTGATCTCACCGCGCACGTAAATCACGGCTTCATAGAGCGAATCTCCCAAAGCGTCCCCAGCATTGCCACAGATCACCAACCGCCCTGCCTGGGCCATGAATGCCGAGAAGCTGCCTACACTGCCGCCGACGACGATATCTGCGCCCTTAAGGGAAATGCCACAGCGCAAACTGGCATCGCCCTTGATCGCCAGCAAACCTCCCTGAGCCGATGCCCCCGCCGACACCGAAGCAAACCCTTTCACCCGCACCTGCCCTGACATCATGTTTTCCGCCACGCCTGTCCCCGCATTGCCGTGGATGGTGACGGTTGCCTGCTTGTTCATCCCGGCAGCATAGTAGCCTGCATGACCGAGAATTTCCACCGCGATCGCCGCCTCCAGTCCCACCGCAATGTTGTGCGCTCCGTTGGGATTGAGGATTTGAATCTGGGCGCCATCCTTGACCTGATGCAGGAAAGAATTAACCTCCCGCAGCGAGGTTTGCGCCAGATCAAAACTCACACGATCGATCGCGCTGTCCATCACACTGTCCATACGTGCATTTCCTCTGGCGCGGGTTCATAAATGTGAGCGTGGTTGACATTGGGCAGGTGAGCCAGGGAGCGAAATTCTGAG
>DATNQR010000144.1:0-11702 GCA_036703905.1 Thermosynechococcaceae cyanobacterium | reverse complement strand
AAACCCTCACCCCAAAACCAACCGCCCCCAGTACTCCCTTTCTGGCGATCGATAATGTCTCGAAAGTCTACCCCACGCCCACCGGCGGCTACACCGTTCTAGAAGGAGTTAACCTGAGCGTTCAGGAAGGCGAATTCATCTGCGTCATCGGACACTCTGGCTGCGGCAAATCCACCCTGCTCAACATGGTCTCCGGCTTCTCCAAGCCCACCTCTGGAACCGTGAAGCTGAACGGTAAAGCGATTGCCGAACCTGGCCCCGATCGCATGGTCGTGTTCCAGGGTTACGCCCTGCTGCCCTGGCTGACTACCTTCGAGAACATCTACCTCGGCGTGGATTCGGTCTACCCAGAAAAGTCCCAGGCGGAAAAAACTCAGATTGTCCGGGAACACCTGGCCATGGTCGGGCTAACCGAAGCCGCTGACAAAAGGCCAACCCAGATCTCTGGCGGCATGAAACAACGGGTGGCGATCGCCCGTGCCCTAGCCATCCGCCCCGAAGTCCTGATTCTGGATGAACCCTTCGGGGCACTGGATGCCATCACCAAAGAGGAACTCCAGGAAGAGTTGCTCAAGATCTGGACAGACCATCGCTGTACCGTGCTGATGATCACCCACGACATCGACGAGGCGTTGTTCCTGTCCGATCGTCTGGTGATGATGACCAACGGCCCCGCCGCCCAGGTTGGTGAGGTGCTGGAGATTCCTTTCGCCCGACCGCGCGATCGGGCCCGGATTATGGAAGATCCTGAGTTCTACAATCTCCGTAACCACGCCCTCGATTTCCTCTACAACCGCTTTGCCCACGACGACACGGAATAAGACAACACAGAATAAGTGGGCGGTTTCAAGGGTTATAGCTGAGGAAATCATCACCTATGGCTCAGTTCTGCAGAACCGCCCCAGATTCATGCCACTGCTTGCTGCTGGTCACGGCGGGTGGGATACCTTAACCCATCAACTTGTGGCTTACCCAATCAGCAATCGCTGAATAAAAAGGATTCCGAAACTTCACCATATCTTTACAGAACGATTTATCTGGTAGGGTGTTTGTGAAGAGCACGTAAGTTTTCTTGCGAGAGCTTCTAAATTTTCAGGCAAGACAACTACCTTAAGACAGGCACCTAAGTATCTCTACTGAGTGAGTGTGCAACGATATGGTTACTGCCTTACCTGCGCTTTCATCTGTCACTGCTTCTGAGTTTTCCAGCAGTCACGCTTCCACCTACTCCAGCTTCAAGCGTCTACTTGACCTCCTAGGCAGCTTGGTTGGTCTCGTTGTTCTAGCGATCGTCTTTGTTCCGATCGCTCTCCTGATCAAGCTAGATAGTCCGGGCCCGATTCTCTATAGTCAGCAGCGTTACGGCTTGTTGGGCAAGCCATTCACCATCTACAAGTTCCGCTCCATGGTAGTGAATGCCGATACGCTCAAGGAGCAGGTTGCTAATGAGGCTAATGGATTAATTTTTAAGAATGAGAATGACCCACGCCTGACTCGTGTGGGTATGTTCTTACGACGCTCTAGTCTGGATGAATTTCCTCAATTCTGGAACGTTTTGGTTGGGGAAATGAGTTTGGTTGGCACCCGTCCTCCAACTGCGGACGAGGTGAAGAAGTATCAGCCACACCACTGGCAGCGCCTAAATGTGAAGCCTGGCATAACAGGGGAGTGGCAGGTGCATGGACGCTCCACCATCAAGGACTTTGAGGAGATTGTTAGCCTGGACTTGCGCTATCAGAGCCAGTGGCATCCCCTCTATGACTTGGTGCTGATCGCCAAAACATTTCACGTTGTTCTCTTCAAAGTGGGAGCTTGCTAGAAGGATAAGCTTGCGGTTGGATGGACTCGTCCCTTGGGAACAGGGCAGGGAACTCATCCTTTCACCATGATGGGCTAGTTGCCGAGATCATTGAAACAGCAGGTTGTCAATTGCTGTATTTACCGCCTTATTCCCCGGACTTCAATCGCATTGAGAAATGTTGGGCTTGGCTCAAAAGTCGCACTCGCAAAAGTCTAGCGATCGCTGCTTGTTTACGAGATGCAGGCGATCGCTAAACTTGTTGCCGACAAAGCTCCACATCTCGTGAAGTTCTGCCTCTGGATCTTGCTACTAGCAAAGTCTGACGATGGTCTGAGTTGTCTTTAGTCCGGCGATCGTTATCTCATGAACTGCTTTTAAGTGATGTAAGTGATGACCTTTTTTTGACGTTGCTGAGTCTAGCTATGAAACGATTTCTGTAAGCCTCAATGCTCCGTCCAAAATTCAGCGAAATTACAGCGCTACTCAGCTACGCCGGAAAAACATACATAAACCTTTCGTAAAGCTGTATCGAACAAACAAGCCTCAGCCCCTTATCCCTCTTAAGATTATACTCTCTCGAAATTGTTGTCTTCTATAAGGTTGCAAGTCGATGCTAGAAATGCCGCCTCAGGTTAAGGTGAAACGACAAAATCCTTACCTTGCTGCCCTACGTCCTCGGCAATGGACGAAGAACTTTATTGTTTTTGCGGCTCCTCTATTTTCTTTTAATCTTAGCGTTCCCACCCTGTTGGGAAGTTTGTTCGCTTTCGGATTGTTCTGCTGCACCTCCAGTAGTTTTTACCTGATCAATGATCTGGCGGATGTTGAGTCCGATCGTCAGCATCCGGTTAAGTGCAAGCGCCCAATCGCATCCGGTCTGGTTAGTGTGCCCCTAGCAGTTTTGCTGGCGGCAGTTTTGCTAGGAGGCTCCTTGCTCCTTGCTTGGCTGTTTGACAAAGGTTTAGGTTTTGCTGTTACCTGCTATGCCCTACTGCAAGTAGCCTACAACTTAAAACTTAAGCGCACCGTCATTTTGGATGTGGTGGCGATCGCCACCGGATTTGTACTACGCGCTTATGGCGGTGCGGTAGCCACTAATGTTGTCCTGTCTTCCTGGTTTTTGCTCTGTACGGGAATGCTGGCATTGTTCCTAGGGATTGAAAAACGCAAAGCTGAGATTCGTCTGGCCGAACTCAAGGGGGGCACGACCCGTGCTGTTCTCAGTCGCTATTCTCAAGCCCTCCTCGGCCGGATGGAAAACACAGTGACCACGGGTGCTGTCCTTACCTATGCTATTTGGAGTTCGGGCCCCAATGTAAATGGGGCAACTACATCCTGGATGATGTTGACTTCGCCCTTTGTCCTCTACGGAATTTTCCGCTACCAACTACTCAGTGATCCCCAAGAGATTGCCCGCAGAACCGATTTGGACTCAGAAAAAGGCGGTCGAACTGAACGCCCGGAAGAGATTTTGCTCACCGATCGCCCAATCCTCTTGACGGTCGTCGGCTGGGTGCTGACGACCGTCGTAATTCTGACCCTAAAGCGTCAGGGGATAATTTATTAAAATGCTTTCTTTTCAATCTTTGCCTCGCCAAACCGATACCTTGGGCACGCTGGATCTCCAGTTACTCCAAGCCCACCGGATCTCAGGAGTAATTTTAGACTTAGACAACACGATTGTGTCGGAAGACGATCGCTACCTTTCTCCAGGAGCAGAAGCGTGGATTAGCCAAGCCCAGCAGTCGGGCTTGCAATGCTTTATCCTGTCCAACGGCAAACGTCGCCACCGGGTTGAGTTTTGGTCTCGAAGATTAAATACGCCCGCCATCAGCCCAGCCCGTAAGCCCTTTCCAGCTTCATTCCGTAAAGCTTTAACCAAAATGGGACTTAAGCCTGCCCAAGTCGTGGTGATTGGTGATAGTCGTCATACTGATATGCTAGGAGCCTGGTTAGTAGGCTGCCCTAGCATTCAGGTGGCGACGCTCCCTCATCCGCTTCGCTGGTGGGAGCAGCTGTTGGGCAAGCGAGTACAAACTCCCTACCCCGCCCATTTAGATCTGTTGGATTTCAACTAATGCTGCTAGTGGATTGGGGTGGTCAATGCTCACTAACATTCTTTCGACGCTCCTGATTCTGATTACAGTCGGTCTTAACACCGTTGCCCAAACGTTATTAAAGCTAGGCTCTGGGAAAACCCCTCTTAACTTTTATTTGTTGGGAGGTCTGATTGCCTATGGGCTTAGCACTGGGTTCTACATCGTGGTTTTGGGTAAGTTTAACCTTTCGGTTGCCTATCCTGTAGTGATTGGGCTGACGGTTGCCGCTACCACCTTAACTGGAGCGCTTATGCTGCGAGAGACAGTCGAAATGTCCCAATGGGTAGGAATTGGCTTGATGCTGAGCGGCATTGTAGCGATCGCCTTGGGCAAAACCCACCCGTGAATAAGCTGTTCGACACTCAAACGGCACTATTCGAGCGCCAGACCCCAGATTGTAAGGGATTCAGTCAAGAAATTTGAATGAGTATCAGCTTATCTGGATTCAGAGTCACTGAAAAAAGTGACATCCCACCTCTGACGGGGTGGGATGGGTTCAAGAAAATTGTGCCAGTGTAGTACCAACGCTGTGCTTGGAAACCCGGACTACGCAGAGGCATCGTCGAAGCTCTTAAGCGGCTCTTTGTGCTGATCGACAAACAGCTGCTTGCAAGCCAGCCAGATGAAGAGCGGAATGGTGCTGCTGTACCGACCCCACAGCCGCTTTGGTTCTTGCAACAGACGGTAGAGCCACTCGAAGCCCATCGATCGCACAAACCCAGGCGCACGCTTTTGTAGCCCTGCATAGACTGGAAACGCCCCGCCTAAGCCAATCATGACCGCATTAACTCGCTGCTGGTGCTGCGCCATCCAAATTTCCTGCTTAGGGCAACCTAAAGACACGAAAACAATTCCGGCTCCGCTTTGGTTGAGGGTTTGCACCAAAGCTGCATCTTCTGCCTGAGTCATGGGACGAAACGGCAGTGGCTCCATTCCAGCGATTTGGAGATCTGGAAATTCCTGGTTGAGCCGCTCACGCATCTGCTCAAGAATTACTCCTTGAGATCCCAAAAAGAATACCGAAACTCCCGCCGTTGTTGCCCGATCGCAGAGGGCTTGTAACACATCCAAACCCGCCACCCGGTCTTGCTTCGGTGACCCCAGCAACTTCAGCATCCAGACCAACGGCATACCATCAGGAGTTACCAAATCGGCACTCTGCAACACTGACGCAAAACTGGCATTCCGGTGGGCTTCTACTAGCATATGGACGTTGGCAATGCAGACAGCCTTACTGAGTCTAAGCTTGGCCCATTCCAAGATCAGCGTCATCTGCGATTCAAAAGGTAAGGCAGTGACCGGGAATCCGATAACAGGTCGGTTATGAGAAACCGCTGGTGACATAAACTTTGCTCCTAGTAGAGTTAAAAAAGAAGTTTGAAAAGAGGTTAGCTATCCGTACTCACTTACACTTCAACTTCAGTAGAAATATTCCCGAAGGTTGAAGCTTAGTAATGATTCACCGGTTAATCTACGTGTAGCTGCGGTTAAAGTACGTAGTTAGTAACCTCTTCAGAAATCTCAAGCTTTAGACAGTACCCATACAGAAAACCATTGACACAAGCCCTCTGGAGATGCCGGTAAATGTACCAGTTTGGTGAAGCAGTGGGCTTTTGTGTTCCTACAACGGTGAGCACGATGATATTCCATCGTTTGTAGAAATACTATAAGTAAGGCAACTGCTTCATACCAAGTTCATACTACTTGTCTCTGTCTTTAACATTCCTTTAACCAAATAGCCAGGTTAGCAGAGCTGGTCTCTGTCGAATTACGGGTTTTCAAATTGACGGCGATCACTTACCCAGATCTCACTGACTCTAAGCCCATGAGGAGACCAGTGGAAACTAACAGTCTTGGCTGGCCAAGGTTTCATGCTTGACCGGGTGTGCAAAGCCAGAACTGGCACAGCGTCTTGCCCGCATCCGCGGAGTCTGTCTAAACTAGAGCGTGTAACCTTAGACGATCGAAATTGCAGGGCTTGGCGATCTTGAGGACTGCCTGAGAGTACATCCCATTCTTTCTAGTTTCAATTCAGAAATCTAATTTTGATGGCTGTTTGCTCCTGAGGCGCTGAGTTTTGCAAGTGCTATAGCCATTGACTAGCGTCATCTCTGGCTCTCTCCGCTTCTAGCTCTCACTTCAATCTTGGTCTGAACTGTTAGTCGCCCATCATTCACTCCCAGCATCTCTATGTTTAGGTTGATTAATCCAGAACAACTAGTTGCCCCGGTGAGCTTTTTTGATTGGCTTTCTGTTCTCGTGGACTCGAAACGGTCTCAGGCTAGAACTCACTTCTATACCAATCGACTGGAAGGTACGGATTATGTGTTTGAACGGATTGAAGCGAGCGATCGAGCAGTGATGACCGCTTATGGTAGGAGAGTTAGGGCACAAGATTATATTATTCTCTCCGATGGACGCTATCAGGTAGACACGATCGACTACTATGCCAACCCCTCCAACCTCTGGACGGCGATGCTGATTAAGGTTCTAGAATCGCCCTCGACGCCAACCCACCGCTAACGGCTACCGTGTCAACACGAGTCCAGACCTGACTTCGTTCTAGCTCTCCCCGCTCATGTTTTGTGACTTGTGGCTGAAATCCAGCTTTGAGCGCCTCGATTGGCTAGAAGCCTGACTCTGCCGTGCTTTCTGCACTTGCAGGAAACTTTTTAAGTGTCAATTGCCAATCTCTAATGGTTTTTTGAAAAATAACTAAGCAATACCCAAAATATTGAGATATTTCTGAGTAGCGGCTTCTAGGCCAAATTGGTTGAGCCAGTTTAAATCAACTGATTTTGGACTGCCAGATAAAACTCGTGAAATCGAGTTTGCCAGTGCTTCGCTGTCACCCACTGGAGTTAGAGCGCCATAATGTCCGCCCGCCAGGATTTCGGAAGGGCCGCTCTCACAATCGGTAGAAACCACCGGAGTTCCTAATGCCAGCGCCTCGATCAACACGGTCGGCAAGCCCTCCCAGGCAGACGACAGCGCGAAGACTGCCGAGCGTGCCATATAGGCGTAAGGGTTTTGCACATATCCTGGCAAATCAATCACATCTTCCAACCCCATTTCTTTGATCAGAGCTTCCAGAGCTGGGCGATCGGGGCCCCAACCCAGAATCACCAGACGGGCGGGCAGCGATCGACGCACGGTTGCCAAGGCCCGAATCAAGGTGGGGAAATCTTTTTGTGCTTCCAGTTTGCCAACCCCTAGAATCACGGGTGGTTCCCCTGGTGCAAACCAGGGATGCTCAACTGGCTCTTTAGCCAATGCCAGCATTTCTGGGTTAATGACCGGGTTGTAAATCGTTTCAATGCGCTCTAGCGGTAGAGCGGCCGTGTGAGCCAGATCTTTAGCAACCCCCTGTGATACAGCCACAATGCCGTCTGCGTAAGGATAAAGCCACCGGGCAAACAAAGGCGCTAGCCGATCTTTGAATTGATTGGCGTTATGGGCAGTTTTGGATAGCTGATTGTGTTCAGCCACGATCGTCCGGGTGGGAACTCGGGCCAGCGATCGCGCCAAGATGGCGATTTCGTTCAAATAGTGGTCGGCTGAAAGCATCGCCGCCGGGCGTTCCTGACGTAAATATCGCACCAGTCCTGGCAGACTCAAAAACAAGCGGGGAACCTGCAAGTCGATGATGCGGGTTTCGGGAGGCATACGCCATAGGTGTGGACTCCCGCCCTTGTCTAATACCAGATCCACCTGCACCCCTAATTTGACAAACCGATGGGCGAGGTGGGCAGTAATGCGCTCAATTCCGCCTCCCCCAAAACACCCAATGAAAAATGCAATCCGAGGATTCGTCTCAGTCATTGCTCAATTACCTGGCAAGGGCTTGGCTAATACAAAGCTGGCAACCAAGCCAACCATGCGAGATCGCTGGTGATCGAAGTTGCTGCTGAAGCAATTTCACTCACCGTAAGATCCTTATCGAGAAATACGGAAGCTTTGCGAGCAACAATTTACATGAACTTTACAAAGACAGTTCTAAGTATTAACTCTGCCTAAAGCATAATTGAAATTGTAGTGGGTTGAATCGCAAATTGTTAGAAATCTACTGAGAACCTGCTAGAAACTTATCTACTCCCTTTTGAGCGATTCAGTACTTCAGTTAGTATAAGCATCACGATCACAGGCGAAATCACCGGACTACACCTGAAGCGAGGGCGATCGCGGAGGCGATTGTGAGTTTTTAGCAAAGATTCCGTATTTCTTCTAAATTTCTTTGCTCGTAACTCTATGATTTAGCAGAGCAGTTTTTCGATAGGGTTGGCTCTAGACGGATTAACTGTGCAGCAATTAATAGGCAATCAATGGTTCAGCAGCACAAATATCTGTCAATAGAACCAGTTTTTAAGCCAAATTCAGCATTAAATTCAGCAGCTTCTCTCTATGAACGAGCTTCGCATCGCCTGGCTGCTGCCCGTAGCGTGGTTCTATTGGCAGCCCTCCCTGAGTGAGTTTGCGCGATTATTTCCCCAGACAACCGTGTTCACTGGACTGTTTCCCGGATTTGCAAAAGGGCTGGAAGGATCACTCCAAGTTGAAGTGGTGGGTCAGTTTCGGGTGATTGAACTGACTAAAGATGAAAGCAGCTACGGCGATAACTTCACCTACCTGTCGCCGGGGATCATTGGTCATCTGCTGCGGCTGCGTCCCCGGGTTGTGTTTGCTAGTTCGTTTGGGGTCTGGACTGTTATTGCCGTTTTGCTCAAACCTCTGATGGGGTGGCGGCTCGTGATTGCCTATGAGGGCAGTTCGCCCGGTGTAGACTACCGTCACTCAGCCCTGCGGCTGGCGGTGCGGCGGTTTATGGTCTGGATGGCCGATGCCTGCATCAGCAACAGTCGATCGGGACGAGATTATCTCACCGAGGTGCTGTCGGCTAAACCCGCTCGCGTGTTTGTGCAGCCCTATGAAATTCCTGATGAGAAGACGCTGCCGGGGGGGGCTGATTCTGAAACCTCTTTGACAGCGCTGCAACAACCGATTTTTCTATTTGTAGGTCATCTAATCCCCCGTAAGGGTCTGCCGCTGCTGCTAAAGGCTTGTGCAACCTTGCAACAGCGGGGTTACGAAAATTACACCTTGCTTGTTGTCGGCAGTGGGTCTCAGCAGGAAGAGTTAGAGGCGTTTTGTCAGGCCAACCATCTCAGCGATCGCGTACAGTGGGCTGGGCGAATCAGCTATGACCAGATTGGCAGCTATTTTAGAAGCGCCGATGTGTTTGTCTTCCCAACGCAGGAAGATACCTGGGGTGTAGTGACGCTGGAGGCAATGCTGCTTGGTAAGCCTATTCTGTGTTCACGAGGGGCAGGCACATCAGAACTGGTGGTTAACGGCGAGAATGGCTACGTGTTTGATCCGGATAATTCTAACGAGTTAGCCGACCTAATGCAGACGTTCTTGGCTCACCCAGAGACCATCGCGGCCATGGGCAAACGATCGCAGCAGATTATGAGTCAATACACGCCGATCTCGGCCGCGAAATGCTTGGCAGAAGTAACCGAATTAGTAATCGCTTCACATAAACCCCGATTGCAAACCTAAGTTCTCAAGGGTCTGACTGATGACTGCGCCCAAAGTTTCCATATTGACCCATGACATCGGTGGTGGCACGTTTACAAATCTCTGTACTGATTTGGTGCGTGGCTTTCAAGAACTGGGCGTGGAAACTCATCTAGTGATTTTGGATGCCACTGAGGCTGAGTTGGCCCGTTTCCCGGAGATACCGATCGTTCCTCTTAAAGTAAAGCGTACTGCCTTTGCTCTACCAGCAACCGTGCGGTATTTACAGGAACATCAGCCGGATGTGCTGCTGCCGATGCCTTGGTATTTCAACGTTTTGGCAGTTTTCGCCCGTTCTTTGGCACGGGTAAAAACAAAGGTGGTGCTGGGCGAACACAACATCATCAGCCTAGAAGCCAGCATCGAGCACCGAGACAAGCCTCATCTGCGGTTTTTGCCCCTGCTGATGCGCTACACCTATCCCCACGCCGATGGGTTAGTAGGAGTTTCTAAGGACACGATTGGGGATCTAGTACAAACCCTAAGAATCTCGGCGAACATTCCCATGCAAGTGATTCTTAATCCGATCGATGTCGATCGTGTGCAGCAGCAATCTCAGGCAGCGATCGATCATCCTTGGTTCCATCATTCCGACACTCCAGTGATTGTGACCGCCGCTCGGCTAGCCAAACAAAAGCAGCTAGATAGTTTGCTGCGGGCGTTTGCTCAAGTGGTAAAAAAGATACCAGCCCGCTTGTTGATTTTGGGCGAGGGGCCGCTGCGGGGAGAACTGGAGGCACTCAGTCGAGAACTCGGTATGTCTAGCGCCGTCTGGATGCCAGGCTACGATCCCAATCCTTATCGCTACATGGCGGCTGGTGATGTGTTTGTGCTCGCCTCCGCCTGGGAGGGCTGCCCAATTGCGCTCCAGGAGGCGATGGCCTGTGGGGCAGCGGTGGTGGTGACAGATGCCCCAGGCGGCATGAAAGACATTGTGGAACATGGTAAATCGGGAGTGCTAGTCAAAGCAGACGACCCAGATGCACTGGCCAACGGAATTCTGCACCTGTTGACGCAGCCAGAGCAAAAGCAGCATTATCGAGAACAGGCAAGCCAGCGATCGCAGGCGTTCCATTACCTAAGCGCCAGTCGTCAGTATCTCGATTTTTGTCAGCTTGTTCTAGCATCCCCCTCTAGCCAAGAGGTATCACGATGAAGGTTTTGCTGTCAGCCTACGCCTGTGAACCGGGGCGGGGAACGGAGCTGGGAGTTGGTTGGAACACTGCTTGGGAGATTGCCAAATTTCATGAAGTCTGGGTGTTGACACGTCCAGATGATGGGCGAGAGGCGATCGAAGCTACCCTTGAGCAAACTCCCAATCCCAATTTGCACTTTGTCTATTTCACCTTGCCGATCTGGGGCGCGGGCTGGAAGTGGGGACAGGGAGCCTTTCAACTCCACTACTATCTCTGGCAGATTCAGGCCTATTTTGTGGCCCGCAAGCTGCACCGCGCGATCGGGTTCAACTTGGTGCACCATGTCACTTTTGTGAAGTATTCCACGCCCAGTTTCCTGTCTTTGCTGCCGATCCCGTTTATCCTGGGGCCGGTAGGCGGCGGCGAAACTGCTCCCGCTTCGTTCTGGCAGGATTTTAGTCGGCGGGGAAAGATTTATGAAAGGTTGCGAAACCTGAGCCGATGGGTGGGGGAGCGCGATCCATTTACCCGCATGACGGTCAAGCGCAGTGCCCTAGCCTGGGCCACAACCCCAGACACCGCCGAACGACTTGTGGATATGGGTGGCAAAAACGTGCAGATCCTCTCCCAGGTTGGGTTGCTCCCCGAAGAGGTAGCCCAACTCAAGCAGTATCCCCTGCCCGATTGTGCGCCGCTTCGGTTTATCAGCATTGGGCGGTTTCTGCACTGGAAAGGTTTTCATCTGGGGCTACGGGCGTTTGCTCGGGCTAACCTGCCACCAGAGGCGGAATATTGGCTGGTGGGCAAAGGAGGCGAAGCGGCTGGACTGCAAGCGCTGGCGACCGAGTTAGGCATTGCTGCCCAGGTGAAATTTTTGGCTGAGATGCCCCGAACCGAGTTGATTCAGCAGTTGGCAAACTGTTTGGCCCTGGTGCATCCCAGCCTGCATGAGTCGGGCGGGTTCGTCTGCCTAGAGGCGATGGCATCAGGGCGACCTGTCATCTGCCTGGATCTGGGTGGGCCCGCCGTGCAGGTGACTGAGGAGACAGGCTTCAAGATTCCGGCTCACGATCCCGAACAAGCCGTGCA
>DATNQR010000143.1:0-2331 GCA_036703905.1 Thermosynechococcaceae cyanobacterium | reverse complement strand
TTCTACCACTCAGGCGATAGAACCGACCTAATCGACCGAGAATTTCTAACAGGTGAATTGGCAGCGTGGAAAGCGCCAACAACTCACATCAAGTTGAGTGATGACCCAGCGTTAAAGGCTGAATATGCCTTACATACGTTGATTGGGACGCTGGTTACCCTGCCACACCGTCAAGAATGGAACCTATTCTTGGTTATCTCTACCCACAGTCGTGACCTGTTCAATGCCAAATTGAAGGAACTAACAAACGGTGTTCATATTGTTAGTTTCAACGGCAAAAATAAACCGCAGACACGGGTAAACGTTACCGTTGGAAGTGTTGCACCAGAGGGGGCTGGAAGCTATACCTATGCCAAGCGACTGAACTTAATTGACCCTTCCGCCCACGTAATAGCTTTTGATTTTGGAACGAGTACAGTTATTCCCCAAGTTTTTGCCCCTGGTGGAAAACTGATCTACCACCAGCCATTAGAGACAGGAGGGTGCATTGATTTACTCGAAGCGATCGCCTCTGACCTCGAACTAATCCAATTCTTGGGAAGTGGCAAAGCAGGCAGCATTGAACTCGTTCGGAAGGGTATTGAGTCAGGAGATTTCAACTACGGCACTCGTGATTTTAATCTCCGTCCTGTCTACGCACGGCTGGTCAAAACTTGGCTTGCAGACCGTTTACGGTTGGGATTAAAGGCTACTGAAGAATGGCGTGATGCTGCTCAATCCCTCGTTGCTTGGGGTGGGGGTTCGCAGATGAGCGGAGTCTCAAAGATGCTGGCTACTCAGAAGATAACGACCGTTCCTGATGGATGTTGGGCAAACGCTATTGGACTGCAAACCATTGCATCGGCACTGCTCGCACGGAGGGCTTAAGAAATGGCGACTAACACACGAGTTCGGATTGATTCAGATATTGAGGCTTACATCAAAAGCCAATCGGAGCGGGTAATGGGCATCGAGCCAGATAAACTCAGCGCTTCTGACCTGACCACCCTGACTAACCGCATCTTGTACGAACACAAGCTTGCCCAAACGATGATGAGGCAAGAATTCATCCCGCGTCTACTTGGCTGGCTTAAGGGTGTTCTGCCAGGTGGGGGAAATGGCAGCAAAGTTGTAGCGATCGCACCACAACAACAGCCAGCGCTGCCAGCAAATGAACCCGACGATCAGGATTTCCTAGCCGATTTTGCGAGTCAGTTCGAGGATTCAGCAGCGTGATGAACAACGGAGACGGATTAATTAAAGAACTTCATGACGAATCAATTCAGCGATTCCTGAACGAACTGGACTATCCGGCACGAAAGGCACTGGCTGACGCAAAAATATCGATTTCTTTTGGAGAGGGCGATCAAGAGACGGTTGAATTGGCTGAAAGATATACGCTGGTACTCTCGCCAATCAGTCCAGTTTTACATATTCAAGCCGAACCCAATGCCTACTACTGGTCTCTCCTGCTTTCCCTCACCAAGTTCCTAGAAGCTGCTGGTCGTGCAGGACTTGAAAGGTTTTCAATATGCACGACACCCCTTGTGGGCTGTGTTTACTATTGCAAAACAAAATGAACTTTACCCCAGAACGTGACCCGCGCATCCGTGCGTTAGCCAGTCAAGCGGCAAGAGAAATCAAATCTCTTACCGATGCACATAAGCAGCAAATAGAGGGCATCTACCGCCGATTTCTCGACCAATCCGCAGCAATCAAAGAAGAGAATCAATGCAGTTTGACCCAACCGACGATAACCGAGGGTCAGGACGATGAAGCCAGCACCGCAGATATGGACAGTCCCGGTGCTGACCTTCTCCCAACGACCGCAGTAAACGAACGTAAGGAACAAAAACCATCATGTCACAACAACCCGAACTAACGCCGAAGCAGCAGGCGTTGATGAATTTCTTAGACGAGCTGGTGACAACCCCAGTCACACCTGAAGTGCTGGCACGCGGCAATCAGCTTTTGGATGCAGCGGCTGATGAATGCCGTGATTTGCAGCAGTCGATTAAACAGCAGACAGAGGTGACTAATGACTAACTTTGACTCACAATCATCAGCAACTTATCAGGTCATCGCCAACCTACTGCGATACATCGAAAGCTTAGGTTTTCCGAAAACTGATTGGGGTATTTGCGATGCGGGACAAACGCTGGAAGTCACCACAGAACTCCACAGCAAAATTTGTGAAACGTCTGAATTCAAGGCTTTTGAGGCTATCGGTGGCGGTTGTCTTTTAGAGGACGAGAATCCATATCTGCCTGAACTAGACGGCATTTCAGCAGCAGCGATCGCATACATCTTCGAGGAGTAATCAATCATGCCAAATTCAGACGGAACGCTAAC
>DATNQR010000142.1:0-3433 GCA_036703905.1 Thermosynechococcaceae cyanobacterium | reverse complement strand
TCAGAATTCCAGCCTTCAGTACTTAGCCACTGAGCATCTAGCCACCAAGCCTACAGCAGATGCCTCGCCTAATCAGCAGCTTTTGCCTCTGACTGCCCGTGTCAACGATCGCGATCATCTAGAGGTGGGTGGTTGCGATGTCCCAGAGTTGCTCCAGCAGTTTGGCTCACCGCTGTACATTCTGGATGAGGCTACGCTGCGATCGGCGTGTCAACAGTACCGCCAAGCCTTTGCAGCCTATCCGGGAGAGGCGCAGGTGATCTATGCCTCGAAAGCCTGGAGTTGTCTGGCGGTATGCGTGATCGTAGTGCAGGAAGGACTGGGATTGGATGTGGTTTCGGGGGGCGAACTCTACACAGCCTTGGAAGCAGGCGTAAGTCCCGACCAGATCTATTTGCACGGCAACAATAAATCGCGAGAGGAATTGCAGTTTGCAGTAAACTCCGGCTGCACCGTGGTAGCGGACAATTGGCAGGATTTGAAGACCCTGGCAGCGTTTGAGGTCGCGCAACCAATCCGAGTCATGCTGCGGTTGACTCCAGGAATCGAGTGCCACACCCATGAATACATTCGCACGGGGAGCCTAGACAGCAAATTTGGCTTCGACCCGAACCAGATTGGCGAAGTGTTTGAATTTGTGCGGCAGCAGCCTAACCTGAGCTGCATTGGACTCCACGCTCACATCGGCTCCCAGATCTTTGAACTGCAACCGCACCACGATCTGGCGGCGGTGATGGTGCAGTGGTTCAGCAAGGCCGCTCATCTTGGCTTGCCTGTAGCAGAACTCAACATCGGCGGCGGTTTAGGCATTTGCTACACCGAATCAGATGATCCTCCCAGCATTACTGAGTGGGTGAAAACTGTGACAACGGCGATCGCGGCGGCCTGCGACGCTCAGCAAGTGCCCTACCCCAAACTGCTGTGCGAACCCGGACGATCGCTGATTGGGTCGGCCTGCGTTACTGCCTACACGATGGGCAGCCAGAAAACAATCCCCAATCTCCGCAGCTATGTAACGGTGGATGGGGGAATGTCGGATAATCCCCGCCCCATCACCTATCAATCGGTTTATCGGGCGGTGCTGGCCAATCGGATGTCTGCGCCGATGACTGAAACGGTGACGATCGCCGGGAAGCACTGCGAGTCGGGCGACATTTTGATCAAAGATGCGCGACTGCCAAAAACCGAGGCAGGTGACATCCTCGTGGTTCCGGCAACCGGAGCCTACAATTACAGTATGTCGTCCAACTACAATCGGATTCCCCGACCGGCGGCGGTGCTGGTGAACCAGGGCGAAGCCAATCTGATCTTGCAGCGCGAGACTTATCAGGATTTGCTGCGTCACGATCGCTGTCCCGAAAGACTGCGATCGTAATTTCCCCGATTGCCCCAACTCAATCAAAACTTCTGAAGGCGCAGGGTTGATTCAGATTAATGGCAGATTTCGGTGGGCGATGGCTAACAGATTTAGGCTGGATGCCGACCCTGCTGTTCCTCCAGAATTTGCGATCGGTGAACTTTCGATCGCTGCTTGACATTGCCCTCGTCCTAGCACTCACCTACATGATGCTGGTGGTGATTGCGGAGCGGCGGACGCTGTGGATGGTGCGCGGCTTCATTGTGCTGATGCTGGCGGCGGCCCTGAGTCGGCAATTGGAACTGACGCTGCTTACCTTTTTGTTGGGAAATCTGGTGATTGGCTCGGCGGTGGCAATGGCGTTCATTCTGCAATCGGAGTTTCGGCGATTCCTGGAGCAACTGGGGCGCGGTGAAATTGTTCAGCTATTTAAGCCAGCCCAGCGCAGCACTTTCAAATCCGGCAGCATCACCGACGAAATTGTGGATGCGGTTAAGGATCTTTCCCAAAACCGGACGGGCGCTCTAATGATTCTGGAGACGGGCAGCCCGATCGACGATCGAGATTTCTCAGTTCCGGGCGTGAAGATCAACGCGGAGATTTCTAGGGAACTACTCCAGACAATCTTCCAAACCTCAACCCTGCTGCACGATGGCGCGGTGCTGATTCGGGATTCTCGCCTCGTGGCGGCCGGCGTGATCTTGCCTCTGTCAGAGCGATCGGCTTCGCGGCAGTTGGGTACACGCCACCGGGCGGCCATGGGCATCACCGAACGGGTCGAAAACTGCATTTGCGTGGTTGTTTCTGAAGAAACTGGATCGATCTCTCTAGCCGAAAAGGGCACACTAAACCGGCCCCTGACCAGCAGTAAACTGAAGGAATTGTTGGAAGCGCGGTTCTCCCAGTCTGTCGATCGTGAACCTGTTGCGCCTAATCTGGCCAGTCTGGTTCGCCAGATCTGGGCCCGGGGACGGGCGCTGATATCGCGTCTGAGGGAATCTCGGAAGGGCAAACGCTGATGCTCTGGCTGGCGCAACATCAAGCCACAATGAAAATTACTGGATCAACCCTCAGTTTTGGCTATGGTGTTCTAGCAGAGCATTTCTGTGCAGATTAATCTTAGTGTTGACCCTATTTAACCCTCTGCTCTGGAGACATCATGACCGCACAGCCCGCCCTTCTGCGAGATTTACCCGCCGATCTTGACCCCGATCGCCTGCCGAAACACGTTGCGGTGATTATGGACGGAAATGGGCGCTGGGCTAGGGGACGGGGAATGCCCAGAATTATGGGGCATCGGCGCGGAGTGAATGCGCTGCGAGAGCTGCTGCGTTGCTGCGGCGAGTGGGGCATCGAAGCGTTGACGGTCTACGCCTTTTCTACGGAGAACTGGGGCAGACCCTCGGAGGAAGTGGATTTTCTGATCACGCTGTTCGAGCAGGGCCTACGGCAAGAGCTAAAGGACATGATGCAAAACGATGTGCGCCTTAACTTTGTGGGAAACCTGGACGGGCTTCCTCAGTCGCTCCAGAGCGAAATCGCCCACTCGATCGCCCAAACCCAGAGCAATCAAGGTACTCGGTTCACTGTAGCCACGAACTATGGCGGTCGGCAGGAAATTTTGCAGGCGTGTCGCGCGATCGCTCTGCAAGTGCAGCAAGGCTCCCTTCAGCCTGACCAGATCGACGCAGCTTTATTTGAGCGTCATCTTTACACTACGGGGGTTTGCGATCCCGATCTCCTAATCCGCACCAGTGGTGAGATGCGAGTCAGCAATTTTCTTCTGTGGCAGATTGCCTACGCTGAATTCTATGTGACCGACACGCTGTGGCCGGATTTCGATCGCAAGGAATTTCACCGCGCCCTGCATTCCTACCAGCAGCGCAAGCGGCGGTTTGGGAAGGTGTAGGGGCTAAGGCGTAGGCATTGATGAACCAGACATTGATGGAGCAGACGGAACAGGGACTTCGAGCGTAGCTTCACTGATCGCACTCTCCTCCAACTGCGGAGCGGGGTCGATCGCCCCTCCAGAGATCGGATCGTTACTCAGCCAATCTCCCAGGAAGCCCGCTAGGG
>DATNQR010000141.1:0-3090 GCA_036703905.1 Thermosynechococcaceae cyanobacterium | reverse complement strand
AAAGGCAACAAAGTTACCTTGCAGCCTGGCAATCCAGATAAAGAAAAATATCCAGTGATTGACGTATCCGCTAGTCAAGTTGATGTGCAGGGCACTCTGGTCGGCGTGTGGCGCAATCGGCTGTAGCATTTTGAGGCTGTAACGTTCTGACATTGGGCTGCCTGAAAAGGGAGCAGGGCTGTGGCATGATGGCTGAAGTCCAATGCTGCTGTAGCCTAGCCTCAACCCGTGAAAACGCTTCAACCTTTGCTGCAAACCTTCCAGAGTCGCAAAATGGTGGCTCTGGTGATTTTGGGCGTTGCGTCGGGCTTGCCCTACAATCTCACCCGCGAAACGCTAGCCGCCTGGATGACTCAGGAAAAGGTGGAGCTAAGCACGATCGGCTGGTTTACCCTAGCCAACGCCCCTGCCACGTTCAAGTTCCTCTGGTCACCTTTCCTCGATCGCTTCGTGCCGCCTTTTCTAGGACGACGCAGGGGATGGATGGTGATCACTCAAGCGGCCCTAGTGTTGACCATTGGGCTGATGTCGTTGCAGCGTCCGAGAGAATCTCTCCAACTGCTGGCCATCAACGCGATTGTCCTGGCTTTCCTTAGCGCCACCCAAGACATTGCGATCGATGCCTACCGGGCTGATGTGCTGGAGGAGCGAGAAGTTGGCTTGGGCGTAGCAGTGTGGGTCTTGGGCTATCGGCTAGCGCTGCTGGTTACTGGATCGGTGGCGCTGATTTGGGTGAAGTACCTGTCCTGGCAGGGAGTGTACCTGCTGCTGGCGGCGCTGATGGCTCTGGGGTTGCTCGTCTCAATCTTTGCCCCCGAACCGGAGATGCGCGATCGCCAGGGGGAAGCGATCGCCGCTCCCGAAACCTTGCGGGAGGCGGTGCAGCTTCCCTTTATCGACTTCTTCCAGCGCTTGGGCGTTTCTCGTGGCACGCTGATTCTGGGATTCATCCTGCTCTACAAACTGGGGGATTACCTAGCGGCTAACATGGTCACGCCGTTTCTACTGAAGACGGGATTCTCCCTGGAAGAAGTAGGCACGATTAAGGGAGGCGTGGGCTTGGTGGCTACTCTCGCTGGCGGCTTAGTTGGTGGGGCTGTCCTCAGTCGCATTGGAATTAATCGATCGCTGTGGATTTTTGGCGGCTTGCAGGCTGTCAGCAACCTTGCCTACTTTGCCCTCGCCCTGCTGGGCAAAAACTCCCTGATGATGCTAGTTGCCGTCAACATTGAAAACTTCTGCGGCGGCTTAGGTACAGCGGCCTTCCTCGGCTTTTTGATGAATCTATGCGATCCTCGCTTCTCAGCAACGCAATATGCTTTGCTCTCCAGTTTGGTGGCCGTCAGCCGCGAGATTATCGCCTCGCCTGCGGGCAAAATCGCTGAGGTGATGGGCTGGCCGAACTTCTTTTTCCTGACTTTCTGTGCGGCTATTCCAGGCTTGCTGGTGCTGCCAATTTTTGCTCCCTGGACAGCGGCCGCCTCGCCAGTTTCGTTGGATGATCGCGATCGTGGCAACTCTGATCAACGCTAGGATAGAGAGAAGATTTACAAATCTTGAGTAAGCTCTCAGAAAGAAGCTTCCTTTTAATAATCACGCTACTATCGCTCAGTCCTATGGCGTTCTTTCGGCAGTACATCGCTCCCTTGTTGATTGTGTTGGTCTTTTTGGTAGCTCTTGCTGCCGTTAGTTCTCGAATTTTCTTGCCGACTGATATGGCTGCGCCTGCGCCGATCGAGGGTGTGAGTGTAGGCTCTCCAGGCGAGGCAGATACCGTGGCAGGATTGCCTCCCGCCCTTTCAGCGCTGATTAAGGGACTCCCGGACGATCCGGCTCTATTGGACTAGCTGGCCCTTGTCTGGTTTGCCCCCTGGCTACCGCCTTCGCTCCGGCTCTGGCTTGGAGCGATCGCTGCTGCTGAAGTTTATGCAGCGCACCTATGCCGAGCAGGAACCGAGGGGCAATTTTGACCATTTAGCCTTGACTGTGGATCAGTACCTTTCTCCTGAGACTCCGCTCTGGTGGGTAGAGAGTGAGCTACCCGTTCCCGGAGGGCTGTCACCCGCGTCTAGGCGACCGAACTCGATCGCTTGTCTATGGCTGGGCACTGCAATCGACCAGAGCCAGGGCGATCGTCATGCTCACATTTTTCTGCTCTACGTTGCCCCGGAGCATCGGCGCAAAGGAATTGGCTCCGCTTTGATGCGTCATGCCGAGACTTGGGCCCGGAAGCGGGGCGATCGTCAAATCGGACTTCAGGTATTTGAATCGAACCAGCCTGCCCTTGCTCTGTACCGCGGCCTCGGTTTTAGATCCCAGTCGCTGTGGCTGGTGAAGCCGTTGGAGAAGTGACAAAGTGCCTCTGTTTTCGCTCTTACCCTGGTCGTTAGGGACGAACAGCCGCTAATATCAACACACGGCTGATTGCTCCCCTACTCGCACCATGGCAATGTCCAAACGAGAGCCAACTCCTCAAAACTTCGATCGCAGCGACCTGGGTTCTTTGAATCAACCCCAGGACTGGCAAGACACGATCGGGACGATTGCCCTGCGGTTTAATCAAGAGTATCAGGGAAAGCCCGTAGAGTTGCCCGACGAAGTGAAGGCAATGCCCATCTTTCAAGAGCGATCGGCGGGGCTGCTGCAAGCTAAACAAGTGTCTCCGTTCTGGCAGATGAGCAAGCCCCAGAAAAACCAGCGCTGCCTGGATCTAGGCTGCGGCATCAGCTTTTTGGTGTACCCCTGGCGGGATTGGGAAGCGATTTTCTTTGGTCAAGAGATCAGCACTGTGGCGCGGGAGATTCTCAATGCTCGCGGCCCCCAGTTGAACTCAAAGCTGTTTAAGGGCGTGAAACTGGGCCCGGCGCACCAGTTGGAGTACGAGCCAGGGCAGTTTGATCTAACGATCGCTACGGGCTTCAGTTGCTACTACTCCTTGGATTACTGGGCTGAAGTGCTGGCGGCAGTCAAAAAAGTGCTGAAACCAGGTGGGTTCTTTGTGTTTGATGTCCTCAATCCTGAGCTTCCTCTGGCGGAGAACTGGGCGATCCTGGAAACTTACCTAGGCGCAGAAGTGTTTCTAGAGTCCCT
>DATNQR010000140.1:0-2767 GCA_036703905.1 Thermosynechococcaceae cyanobacterium | reverse complement strand
TTCTTAACTTTGCCTCAACCCCATGACTCCCTTCCCCTCTCCCCCTCTTCCTACCCCTGTCCCCGCGCGTCCCCGCGATGTCCAAGTTGCCGGAATTGGCTCAGATACCTTAGTGCTGCGATCGCGCACCTGGGATCGGCTCAAGTTTGAGATCGAGTACGCTCGGCAACGGGGCACAACCGCCAACGCCTACTTAGTTCAGGCAGACAAGTCTGCCCTGATCGACCCCCCCGGAGAATCTTTCAGCGATATCTTTCTGGAAGAACTGGGACAGCATCAGTATTTTCAGCGTTTGGACTACGTGATTCTCAGCCACGTTAACCCCAACCGTATCGCCACCCTCAAAGCCTTGCTGAAGCTTGCGCCCTACGTCACGGTGGTTTGTTCCAAGCCCGCCGCGATCGCCCTCCGCACTGCCTTTGCCGATCCCGCTTTCAGTCTCCCCACTGTTCGCGAAGAAGAAGCGATCGACCTGGGAATCACCTATGGGGACGATCGGGTTCTCAAAGTTCACGCCGTCCGGGACGAAGAAACCCTGGACTTAGGCAACGGTCACAGGCTTCAATTTTTCTTTGTGCCCACGCCACGCCACCCCGATGCCCTCTGCACTTACGATCCCACAACCCGCATTCTATTCACTGATAAGCTCTTTGGGGCCCACGTTTGCGATGAGTCAGTCCTAGACGAAAACTGGCGCAAACTAGATGAGGATCGCCGCTACTATTTCGACTGTCTCCACGCCGCTCAGGCTCGCCAAGTCGAAGCTGCCCTAGAGAAACTCACTCCCCTTTCCCCCAAAATTTACGCCCCCGGCCATGGCCCCCTCGTGCGCTACAGCCTCAGTCGCTTTACCCTGGACTATCGCCAGTGGAGCCAGCAGCAGGGCACAAAGGATTTGAACGTGGTGCTGCTGTACGCATCTGCCTACGGCAACACCACCGCTCTAGCCAACGCGATCGCCGCAGGCATCACCCACGCTGGCGCAGCCGTGGAAGCAATCAACTGCGAGTTCACCGATCCCACCGACATTACACGAGCGATCGAAGCCTGCGACGGCTTCATCATCGGTTCCCCCACTCTGGCGGGCCACCCGCCCACTCAAATCCAAACCGCTCTGGGCATCGTCCTCTCCACTGCCGCCAAAACCAAAGTGGCTGGCGTGTTTGGTTCCTTTGGCTGGAGCGGTGAAGCCGTCGATCAACTGGAAAGCAAACTGCGAGATGCTGGCTACCGCCTTGGCTTCGAGCCGATCCGGGTCAAGTTCAAACCCACAGAAACCACCTTGCAGCAGTGTGAAGCGGCCGGCGCAGAGTTTGTTCAGTCCCTCAAGAGGGCTAGGAAAGTCCGGGCCCCTCGCCAGATGGCGGCCGAAGCCCAGACCGATCGCACAGGTCAAGCTGTGGGCCGAGTCACTGGCTCCCTCTGCGTTCTCACTGGGCAGCAGGAAGGTGAACCCTTCGGCGTTCTCACCTCCTGGGTGTCGCAAGCCAGCTTTAATCCACCAGGACTCACGATCGCGATAGCTAAGGAAGGAATCGGCGAAGTGCTGGCTCATTCTGGCGAACATTTCGTGTTGAATATCCTCAAAGAAGGCCGCGCCCTGCGACGCTATTTCCTTAAGCCTGTCTCTGGTGCAACTGGATTTGCTGAAGTGGAAACCCAAGCCGCAGCCAGTGGCGCTCTAGTTCTGAACGAGGCTCTGGCCTTCCTGGAATGCACTGTGCAAGACCGCATGGACTGCGGCGACCACTGGGTGCTGTATGCGTCGGTGGCAACGGGCAAAGTGCTAGATACTACTGGCGTTACGGCTGTGAATCACCGCAAGTCGGGGTCGCAGTACTAGGAACAGGGCTAAGAGCGACACTGGGGATAACGCCAACGCAGAGCAGTCGATCGTCCTGAACTCGACTGCTCCCCTCCCCCCTCAGCATCCCTTCCGACAGCAAGCGCTGATGACTCAACCTCCTCACCTCAGCTTCCAATTTCTCCTGCCCCTTCAGAAAAAAGTCCTGCGAGTTGAAGCGGTTCAGGCTAACTGCATTGAACTGAGGGGCCGAAATCAGGCGATCGCCTGCTGGATTGGCTTGAGCGATCGTCGCATTCAACAGAACAGATAGCCCAATCGCCGCCTGCACTACAACAACTCGCATGGGCTTCGCATTCCCTGAAAGTTCTGCCTGGACAGTCTGAATACTTTCGATCTTAATCAAGACGTCTCCAAAAGCAACCGTAGTTCAAAATTTTTTGAAAGATAAGTTTGTACATTCGATCAATACAAATTACTGAGCTTTGAATCAGTCCCAGAAGGAAATTTTCAACTGCCACAACACAGAATTACGCAACCACTGTATCAATTGATTCAAGCAGAGCATATACGGATACTCCTGAATTTTCTAATTAAGTAGATAGGCTTAGTCAGATGTAAAAAGGCGATTCATCCTCTAAGGGAAGCAGCGCCCCCTTCACTCCCAGTTATCTACGGTTTCTACTACAATCCAGCTACCTAGACAGACTTCAATAGATGTGAACTCAGTACTCAAGCCAGTGCAGCGAAGCAACTCCCTTCAAAAACATTCCTCTTAGTTCTTCAAAAACATTTCTCCTAGAAGGAGCGGAAGTTTCAACACTACCGAGAGCTAGTTTCAACGTCCAATCCAGTCGGATTTTCTTTGTGAAGCTACAGCAAAGCGCGATGAATAAGAATTACTGAACCTTTAAACTAGAGCATCTTAAGTTCAGCAATCTAGCTGATCTGAGGGATTTTGAC
>DATNQR010000139.1:0-9395 GCA_036703905.1 Thermosynechococcaceae cyanobacterium | reverse complement strand
TATGAAGGCATTGATGACGAATCTTTGGGAACCCAAACCGCCGTTAACCAGACCGCAGGCCAAGTGCTGATCAACAACGGGCAAATTATCGAAGCAGTATTTCACTCTTCGGCAGGGGGCTGCACGGAAAACGTAGAAGATGTCTGGGTGCAAGCGCTGCCCTACTTGCGATCGGTCAAGGACTTCGATACAACCTCCTCTGTTGCGAAGTGGGAAGAGGAGATCGATCGCAGCAGGTTGAGCGCGAAAGTTCCAGGCGTGGGCGAGGTGGTTTCCCTCAGTCCCGAGAGCGTGAGCGGTTGTGGACGCATCAAATCCATGCTGGTAGTGGGAGACAAAGGGAAGCGATCGATGAGTGGGGACGCTCTGCAAGCGGCTCTAGGCTTGAAGAGTACTCTATTTCGGATCAAACCCATCAAAGCTACTGCGGTGGCCCCCGGAAAAGACAAAGCTCAACCTTTACCTTCTGCCTTTTTGATCGAGGGTCGCGGGTTTGGGCACGGTCTAGGCTTGAGTCAATACGGCGCACTGACGCTCTCGCAGCGGGGCAAAAACTACCAAGAAATTCTGCGGCACTATTACCAGAACACAACGCTGGCCAAGATTGAAGTGAAGTAGTGAAGTAGTGAAGTGAAGCAGTGAGGTGAAGTAGCAGGGCTGAGAGATCGATCGTTCTTTGTGCCCAGAAGTTCTACCTTTCGGCAGACTAGAGCTTGCGTGTTCAAGGTCGAAAACTGCTACGAATGATAGATGCTGCGGATAGACGTTGCGAAGAGTCGCTTCAACTCAAGTTGAGCTACTCTCTCCTCGACAATCCTCAGCAGCGATGTGTGCTATGGGGCACAATTAAAGGTGAAAACTCCTTGAACACTGGCTCTAGCGCTGGGCAGTTTCGATCGCAGAGGGAAAACCTGGAGATCTAAACAGAATCTATCGCTCCTCTGACTTAGAGACACCAGCAAGGGGTGAACGGACTTGCAACAAAGGAACAGTGACGGTGATTGAAAAGCAGGTTAGGAGTCCTAAATGTCTTCTGCCGGGCGGCGGAGAAATGGGGTCGCTTGTCCGTGAGTTCGACTGGGGCAACACGCCATTGGGGGCGATCGAAACCTGGCCCGAGAGCCTTCGCACCGCCGCCAGCATTTGCCTTAACTCGCGCTTTCCGATGGTGGTGTGGTGGGGGCAAGACCTGACGCTGCTTTACAACGATGCCTGGCGACCCGTTCTCGGCGCAAAACATCCCCAAGCGCTGGGGAAATTGGGCAGCGAAGTCTGGCCTGAAATTTGGGACATCATCGGCGCGCAGCTTCAGGCAGTTCTGAACACGGGGGAAGCCACCTGGTCAGATGACTTGCTGCTGCCCGTCCACCGCTATGGCTACCTGGAAGAAGCCTACTTTACCTACTCCTACAGCCCGATCTACCTAGAGCTTGGAGAAGTAGGTGGCGCGTTCACTGCCGTGACAGAGACAACGCAGCGAGTGCTGGCAGCGCGGCGATTGGCAACCCTGCGGGATCTAGCGGCCCAAACTACTGAAGCCCAGACCGTTGAGGCGGTTTGTCGATCGGCTGCTGCAACCCTGGCTGAAAGTCAGGCTGATTTACCCTTTGCACTGCTCTACCTGCTGGATGCAGATGGAATCGCCCGGCTAAACAGCGCTACTGGCCTAGCGCCGGGACTGCCAGCCAGTCCTGAAACTGTAGATGTGAACAACGCTGCTCAGGTGTGGCAATTTTCCGAAGTGATGCGATCAGGACAGGCGCATCAGGTAGAAAACCTGGAAGCTCGGTTTGGTGCGCTAAGTGGGGGCATCTGGCCAGAGTCATCCCAAGTCGCTCTGATTTTACCGATCGCCCAGCGCACTAATACCGCCTCTGCCGCGCCGGAACGCCCAACTGGATTTTTGGTAGCGGGCATTAGTCCCCGCCAGACCCTCAACGACGACTACCGCAGTTTCCTGGAACTGGTCGCTGGGCAGATTGCCACAGCGATCGCCGATGCCCAAGCCTACGAAGCCGAACGCCAACGGGCGGAAGCTCTGACCGAACTCGATCGGGCTAAAACCACTTTCTTCAGCAATGTCAGTCACGAGTTCCGCACCCCCCTGACTCTGATGCTGGGGCCTGCCGAAGATGCCCTAGCCGACGCCAATGAACCGTTGCCACCTCAGCAGCGCGAACGGCTGGAAGTGCTGCATCGCAACGGCTTACGACTCCTGAAGCTGGTCAACACCCTGCTGGATTTCTCCCGCATCGAAGCCGGACGAACGCAAGCGACCTACGATTCGATCGACCTGTCTGCCTATACCGCTAGTCTGGCCAGTGTATTTCGATCAACGATCGAGCGAGCCAATCTGCGCCTGACGATCGACTGTCCGCCCCTGCCAGAACCGATCTATGTCGATCGGGAAATGTGGGAGAAAATTGTCCTGAACTTAATCTCCAACGCCTTCAAGTTCACCTTTGAGGGCGAGATTGCTGTGGCGTTGCGCTGGACAGGCGCTTACGCAGAACTGCAAATCCGCGATACGGGCACGGGCATTCCCGCCGAAGCGTTGCCCCATTTGTTTGAGCGGTTCTACCGAGTTCAGGGCGCAGCCGGGCGCAGCTACGAAGGCTCTGGCATCGGTCTTTCCCTCGTTCAGGAACTTGTCCAACTCCACGGCGGCACGATCGTTGTCCGCAGTACGCTCGGACAAGGAACCTGCTTCACAATTCAAATTCCCGCTGGCTCGGCTCACCTACCTCCCCAATTCCTGCAAAATGCGCCTCGTGAGCACACTGCGATCAGCGCCGCTTCTTACGTGGAGGAAGCTTGGCGCTGGCTTCCAGGAGCGGGGGAACTAGAAAACGAGGGGGAAGTAGGAAGCGAGCAAGTTACCTCTGCTGCATCTACGCATCCCCTCGTCGATCCACCCAAAATCCTCCTCGCTGACGACAACGCCGATATGCGCGACTACGTGAAGCGGTTGCTGAGGCAGCGCTACGAAGTCGAAGCGGTGGCAGATGGAGCCGCAGCGATCGCTGCCCTCCAGGGCCAGAAATTTGATCTAGTGCTGAGCGACGTGATGATGCCAAAGGTGGATGGGTTTGAGCTGCTGCGATCGCTGCGGGCCGATCCCCAAACGCGGGAAGTACCGATGATTTTGCTGTCAGCGCGGGCCGGGGAGGAAGCCCGCATCGAAGGACTGGAAGCGGGGGCAGATGACTACTTGATCAAACCGTTTTCGGCACAAGAACTGCTGGCGCGGGTGGAATCTACCCTCAAGCTGACCCGGGTTCGGCAGGAGTCTTCTCAGCGAGAGCTGACCATTCTGGAGCGGATCACTGATGCGTTTGTGGCTTACGATCTCGACTTTCGCTTCACCTACCTCAACCCTGCGGCCGAGCGATCAATGCAAACTACCTGCGCCGCGTTGCTGGGAAAAACCGTGTGGGAAATTTTCCCTGACCTGATTGGCAGTCCGTTTGAGGCTCATTTGAAACGGGCCCTAGCCGAGCAGACTACCGTTCAGTTTGAGGAATATTACTCACCCTATGATATATGGGTCGAGTCGCACGTTTACCCATCGCTCACCGGACTCTCCGTGTATTGGCGGGATATTACCGAAGCGAAGCGCAAGGAAGCCGATCGCCTGCAAGCCGAAGCTGCCCTCCGAGAAAGTGAGGCCCGTTTCCGCCAGATGACCGACAACACACCGGTATTGGTGTGGATGGCGGACGTTGATAAGCTTTGCAACTACTTCAATCGACCCTGGCTGGACTTTACCGGCCGAGATTTAGCGCAAGAGTTGGGTTATGGCTGGGCGACGGGTGTACATCCAGACGATTTTCAGAGATGTCTCAATACCTACACCACTGCCTTCGATGCTCGACAGAGGTTTGAGATGGAATATCGCCTCAAACGCTTTGATGGCGAGTACCGTTGGATGCTCGATATCGGAGTTCCTCGCATTTCCCCCACTGGCGATTTCCTCGGCTACATCGGCTCCTGCGTAGATATTCACGATCGCAAGCAAGCCGAAGGCGAAATTCTACAGCTCAACCATGAACTTGATCGCCGGGTTAAAGAGCTGCAAACTCTGCTGGAAGTGATCCCGATCGGGATTGCGATCGCTGAAGATGTCGAATGTCGTCAGATTAAAGGAAATCCTGCTTTGGCGAAACTCCTCAGAATTCCCTCAGACTCCAACGCCGCTCTCACGACTTCAGCAGATCAGAATGCTAGCTTCAGGGTCTACCAGGATGGACGAAAACTGGAGCCTGAAGAACTGCCGATGCAGTATGCTGCTGCTCAGGGAGTCGAGCTGCTCAATGTTGAAGTTGCCCTGCACCACGACAACGGGGAGCAAACCCAGCTTCTAGAATTTGCTGCGCCCTTATTCAACGAGTACGGCCAGTCGATCGGCTGCGTAGCGGCGTTTCTGGACATTACTGAACGCAAACAAGCCGAAGCCAAAATTCGCCAACTCAATGAGACTTTGGAGCAGCGAGTCGCCGATCGCACTGCCCAACTGGAGGCCGCCAACAAAGAACTGGAGTCTTTCTCCTACTCGGTTTCCCACGACCTCCGCGCACCTTTCCGCCACATTGATGGTTTTGTTGAGCTGCTGCGAAAGCGGCTCAGTGGTCACGACTTGGACGCAACCAGTCAGCGCTATTTGAACACGATCGCCGCCACTGCCAAACAAGCGGGCATTCTGATTGACGAACTCCTCTCCTTTTCCCGCATGGGGCGTACTGAAATGCGCCATATCACCCTGGATATGGATCTGCTGGTGCGCGAGGCCCAGCGCGACTTATTGGCAGAAACGAGAGACCGCCAGATCCACTGGCGAGTTGAGCCATTGCCGTCGGTGCAGGGTGACCCATCCATGCTGCGGCTAGTGCTGCGAAACTTGATGGGCAATGCAGTCAAGTACACCAAGCAACGATCGCCCGCCGAAATCACGATCGGCAGCACCCAAACCGATCAGGAAGTCATTTTTTCCATTCAAGACAACGGCATCGGCTTCGATATGCAGTACGTCCACAAGCTCTTTGGTGTGTTTCAACGACTGCACAGCGACCCGGAGTTTGAAGGCACTGGCGTAGGATTGGCCAACGTGCAGCGCATCATTCTGCGCCACAGTGGCCGTGTCTGGGCAGAAGGGGAAGTCGGACACGGCTCCACTTTCTACTTCTCTTTGCCTAAACTGGCCCCCTCGATCGCGCCCACGGCAATCTCCCCTGGCTAAGGTTTTCTGTTTCAGAAAATTAGATACTCTTCTTTATGAACAAAATTGCTTTGATGGGGCTGTGGGGAGAACGATGGAATTGAGACGAATTTTGCTAGTGGAAGATAGCGGCAACGACGCAGAACTGGTCTTAACTGCCCTATCTCAAAACAACCTGGCCAACGAGGTGGTTGTCGTGCGGGACGGCGAGGAAGCCCTAGACTACCTCTACCGCCGGGGACTGTTCCGTTTGAGAATGGAAGGAAATCCTATCGTGGTGCTGCTTGACCTCAAACTGCCCAAGATTGACGGCATGGAAGTTCTGGCCCAACTCAAAGCCGACCCGCTCATGCGCGTTGTGCCGATCGTCATCCTCACTTCCTCCCGTGAAGAACCCGACCTGCGCCGCTGCTACGAACTCGGAGTCAACGCCTACGTGGTCAAACCCGTAGACTTCCACGAATTTGTCGATGCTATCAAGGGCGTAGGCTTGTTCTGGGCTGTGATCAATCAGCCGCCCCTCGGCTCTCTGCCCCCCGCTGCTCACAGCTAAACCCCCAACTTCATGAAGGCGTACCGTTTCCTCCTGCTCGAAGATAGTGTGCTGGATGCCGAACTGACCGAGGCGGTGCTGCGGGAAGGTGAGATCTCCTGCGAGCTGATGCGGGTGGAAACTCAGCCCGACTTTGTGGCAGCGCTGGAGCAGGAGTTTGACTTGATTCTGGCAGACTACGCCCTGCCTAGCTTTGACGGCATTGCCGCTCTGGAACTATCTCGATCGCGCCGCCCAGAAATTCCGTTCATCTTTGTGTCAGCCACTCTGGGGGAGGAGTTGGCGATCGAAGCTCTGAAAAGCGGCGCGACGGACTATGTGCTGAAGCAACGGATGGGACGGCTGCCGTCCTCTGTGCAGCGGGCCCTTCAGGAAGCAGAAGACCGCCGCGAACGGCAAAAGATCGCCGCCGAACGGGATTTGCTCCTGACGCGGGAGCAATCCGCCCGCCAAGATGCTGAGGAAGCCAACCGAGTCAAAGACGAATTTCTGGCGATCCTATCCCACGAGCTTCGGACTCCGCTTAATCCAATTCTGGGCTGGGCCAGGCTGCTGCGAACCAGAGAGCACGATGCTGCTACCCGCGATCGGGCTTTAGAAACGATCGAGCGCAATGCCAGACTTCAGGCTCAACTGATTGAGGATCTGCTGGATGTGTCTCGAATTCTACAGGGCAAGCTGTCTCTCAATCCCACTGCTGTCCACTGGAGTGAAGCGATCGAAGCAGCGATCGAAACCGTGCACCTTTCGGCCCTAGCTAAATCGATCCAAGTACAGACCTATCTGGAACCTAACCTAGGTAAAGTCAACGGTGACCCAAGCCGTTTGCAACAAATAGCCTGGAACCTCCTTTCCAACGCCATCAAGTTCACTCCAGATAATGGCCAGGTGACGGTGAGACTGGAGCAAGTAGCTCAGACTGGACTTCCCCACATCCCCTCCTATGCCCAACTCACTGTTTCCGACACAGGCAAGGGCATCAGCCCGGAATTTTTGCCCTATGTATTTGAGACTTTTCGACAGGCGGATAGCAGCATCACCCGCACCTTCGGCGGCTTAGGGTTAGGGCTAGCGATCGTCCGTCACTTAGTCGAACTCCACGGGGGCACGGTTGCCGCCCAGAGTTCAGGGGAAGGACAGGGAGCCACATTCACTGTACGGTTGCCCCTCATCCCTGGGCAGTCTGCCTCGATCGAGATGGAACAGCCTACCTTTTCTGCCTCAGTTCTGGCAGGCGTTCATGTGCTTGTAGTAGACGACGATTTGGACTCCCGCGATTTCCTTAGCTTTGTGCTGGAGCAATGCGGAGCTATTCCCCAGGGAGCAGGTTCTGTAGCTGAAGCGCTAACCTTGCTGACTCAAGCTTCCTTCGACGTGATGATTAGTGATATTGCCATGCCCCTCGAAGACGGCTACAGCTTGATTCGTCAGGTGCGATCGCGATCGCCAAACCAGGGTCGAGACACTCCCGCGATCGCCCTAACTGCCTACGCCAGAAACGAAGATCGCCACCAAGCCTTGAGCGCTGGGTTTCAGTACTATTTACCCAAGCCCGTTGATCCCGACAAGCTGATCGCGATCGTTGCCAGCATTGTCTAGCCTGCCAGAAAATTCGCGGGAGAATAGGTTCTCCTCTTGAAGGCTGTGTCTTCGTCTTTGAGTTAATCCTAGAGCCTAATCTACTTTCTGTTGATAGTGCCTACCAACAAACATTCATCAATTCAGAATTCAAGTCGAATGAGAATCAACCAAATTTTTGCTTCGTTTATTGCTTTCGTTATCATAGGTTTTCTTGGTTAGAAGTCTTCGCTGGATATATAGTTGTTGTGCATACAACGAAAAGACAGACAGATATGAAAAAGTTGATTACTTTAAGAAGTTTTCACCATAGTTAAGGATACTCCTACCCGATTTTTAGGGGAGAGTAAGCTATCGAGCATCTGAAGTGCGTGTTGTACGATCACTATGGTTGTACTTAGAGGATGCCTGACAGCCGATGCGGCACAGAGTTCTGTCTTGGCTTGCAAAGGTGGGCTGGGTCAATAGCTTACAGTTCGGCGTTATTTCTCTGTGCCCTCGGACTCGATCGCCGCATCAATTTCCTCTGGGTTTTGAGCATAGTAAGTCCGGGCAGCCTTCAAATCATCCCTAGTCAACTGTGGATAATCGCCCAACAAGTTTGCGTCTGAACACCCTTGCAAACCCAAAGCGATCAGCTTCCATACAGGGATCTGTGTGCGACCGATACAAGCAGCCCCATTGCAAATTCCAGGAGCCTTTCTAATTTTTGTCGTTGCCATACTTTTTCCAGATAGAACAGGCTTACTAAGTCTATGCTAATAAATAACCACCTGAAATCCCTATGGAGTTGGGAAAACAGACGGTTTTACAGTGTTTCTCTTTGAAGCCGATGGCGGGATTTGAACCCGCGACCGCTCGATTACGAATCGAGTGCTCTACCACTGAGCCACATCGGCGTGTTCGACAAGACAGTATAGCACTGATGCAGATGGTTAATTTCTTTCACCTTTTGAAAGGAGGTGGCGCTTGGTTGAGTGGCAATTCACGCTACGCTAGGAAAGCACCAGAAATACGTCAGGAACCGGGATTATGACTGCGTTTTCTACCTCTGAAGCAGCGATCGCTGCTGCTCTACCGCCCAGCGACTCTCGTCAGCGAGTCAGCCAATTCTTAAAGGATCTCCAGGATCAAATTTGCCAGGGTCTGGAGCAGATAGATGGGGCTGCTACATTTCGAGAAGATAGCTGGCAGCGTGAGGAAGGCGGCGGTGGACGATCGCGGATTCTGCGGGAAGGCGGCGTGTTTGAGCAGGGCGGTGTGGGTTTTTCTGAGGTGTGGGGGGCTGACTTGCCTCCCTCAATCTTAGTGCAGCGGCCGGAAGCGGAAGGTCATAGCTGGTTTGCTACTGGGACTTCAATGGTGCTGCATCCGCGCAGTCCATATATTCCTACGATTCACTTGAATTATCGCTACTTTGAAGCTGGGCCGGTCTGGTGGTTTGGTGGCGGCATTGACCTCACGCCTTACTATCCTTTTGCAGAGGACGCAGCCCACTTCCACAAAACCTTGAAGCAAGCCTGCGATGGGCATCACCCAGAGTACTACCCTACCTTCAAGCGCTGGTGTGATGAGTATTTTTATCTAAAGCACCGGGGCGAAACCCGTGGCGTGGGCGGCATTTTCTTTGACTATCAAGACAATCGCGGCAAGCTGTATGACGGGCCACAGCCCCACGGTTTAGCAGCGCAACACGCTCAAGATGTGGGAATTGTGGCGGGGCGAACCTGGGAAGACTTGTTTGCCTTTCAGCAGGCCTGTGGTCAAGCTTTTCTGCCGTCTTACGGGCCGATCGTGGAGCGCCGCCGCGCTACTGAGTATGGTGATCGGGAACGTAACTTCCAGCTCTATCGCCGTGGACGGTATGTGGAATTTAATCTGGTGTACGATCGCGGCACAATTTTTGGTTTGCAGACCAATGGGCGCACTGAGTCAATCCTGATGTCGCTGCCGCCGCTTGTGCGTTGGGAATATGGCTATCAGCCGGAAGCGGAAGGTCATAGCTGGTTTGCTACTGGGACTTCAATGGTGCTGCATCCGCGCAGTCCA
>DATNQR010000138.1:0-7916 GCA_036703905.1 Thermosynechococcaceae cyanobacterium | reverse complement strand
CAACTTTTGGACTGCACCTTGAAGCGATACTGGTAGATTCCATCTTCTAGATCGACCTTAACTCGAAAATAACCATCCCCTCCCTTTTCCATGTCAATGTCTTGCCAATCGGAAAAGGAGCCGAGAACAGTGGCCGCTTTGTTGTAGGGAGCAAAGAGCTTGAATTCAGTTTGAGGCATGGTGACAAATCTGAGGGGCTGAAAGATTCTAGAAGGGAAGTCCTTGTAGACAAGCAAACCTAATTTTAATTAAACATTTTGAATTAACTCACGGGTCTAAACAACCTCAATTAGATTGAGACTTGAGGAACCGATATACCCATAGGATAGTTGTCTTCTCAGGCATTCTCTGAGAAGACAACTGTAAAGGAGGACTAGAGGATGTCTTGGTGCTTGACAGACCAAACCTTTGCCATATCTCTTCAGCGACATGACTAAGGTTCTGAGTAGAACTTAATAATCGGGATGACAGGATTTGAACCTGCGGCATCCTGCTCCCAAAGCAGGCGCGCTACCAAGCTGCGCTACATCCCGTTGTCAGTAGTATAGCTTCTCTGTGGAACTGCGTCACACCCGCAGCCACTAAGATGAAGAAGTCTTTTGTTGAGAACGGGCATGGGAACACCGCCAGCATCAGGGGCAGTCCGATCGGCTTTCTGGCAGATCCAGCAGATTCCGGGCATCGACCTGAGAGATCAGGAGCTTCTGAAGAGTCACGGCATCACCACAACGCAGCAACTCTGTCAGAAGACGCTAACTCCGGCAAATCAGACGGCGCTAGCCAACCACCTACAGATTCCCCTGCGTCACGTCACTAAATGGGCGGCCCTGGCCAACCTGGCCCGTGTGCCCAATGTGGGCTGCTGCTACTGCGGACTGCTGCTGCACGCTGGGATTGCCTCGCCTGCCCAGCTAGCCCAGACTCCCCTTGATCGTCTCCATCGTCAGATCCTCCGCCTCCAAGTTGCCACCATGCAGCGCCCGGATCTGTGCCCGTCCCTGCAAGAAGTGCGAGAGTGGATTCACCAGGCACAGATTCTGGTTCGGGGTTCCTCAAGGTAAGGAAAGTTTCTACCCCAAAGATCGCAGTAGCGCCACTAATCCAGCTTTCTCTACCACATACACCCCGCGCGGCTTCTTAGACCCAACGGCAACCCTAGCCTGGGAGAAGGCCACGATCGGGGTAACAAAATTCAGCCGTTTCTGCTCTTTGACTTGAAGTGCCTGCTTCATTGCCTGGCGCAGAAAGTCTTTCTCAAAGGGGTAGGTTTGCTTTCCCATCCGTCGGGATAGCTGCTGCCCATCGCTGACTACTTCTCCCCTGTGAGATTTGACATCCACTACAAAGGCTTGCCCTCCGGGAGACACACAGAAAATATCTGCATCGCCCAAGCCCTTTCCCAATCGCATTCCGTATTCGATCTGCCAGCCGTTTTGCTCTAAAGGAGCCAGCGATCGAGCCATGTCCTCTTCACCCTTCGCTCCCTGGTCGGCCCGGTCTGCTTGCTGCCAGAGCTTTGCACCGTTGATCACCAGTCCTATTGCAACTAACGCGAATAGACCGTACAGGAGCGGGGAAATCTGCAGGTGAGAGGGTTGGGCTGGATTAAGCCGCGCGATCGATTTCAGCAGTTGCTCAAAAGCGTTGACCAGCACGAAGGGAATGATTACGCTAATCGCGGCGGCGGTGAAGCTGACGATCGCTTTAAATCGGCGCTTTCTAGCCAGGTCGTAAACATTCTGTCCGGCCCGTCTATTAGACATACTTGACAGTTCGTAATGGAGTTTCCACCCGAAGTTATACTCTCATGTTCCTTAGTCGCTCGGACGGCTGTCGGACTAATCGGGATACCAGAACATCCCTTTGATGCCCTCAGGATCAGACATAAAGCCTAAATTGCGGTAGAACTCCACTACCTGCGGATCAGCGAAGAGCGTGATGTTGCTGATATCCTCACTGCGGAGTTTTTTGATCAACTGCTTCATCAACGCTTTACCCAGACCCTTGCTTTGGTAATCTGGGTGCACAACCACATCCCAAATTGTGGCATTGAAGGCGTGATCCGAGGTGGCACGGGCAAAACCGATCAGGCGGCGCTTCACGCCCCGCTCTTCCCACATAGACACCACCAGAAAGCTGTACTGGATGGCTTTTTTGACTTTTCGCAACGGGCGGCGCGACCAACCGACAGCATCGCAAAGCTCTTCCAGTTCGTATAGATCAAGCTCTCGATCGGTGCTGAAAAATATGCGAGAGCTAGGGCGATCGCTCGCGCCCCCTGGTGCATACACCTCTCCTGGCGCAGGGCTAGCAGGCGGAGCGTCGGAACTCGTAAACAGGCTCTTCCAGAAACCCATGCAGGCGTGGTTAAGGTAGTAGAAGTTGGATCACAGTATTGAATAGTATATCCTTCACACCCCTTCGTGACGGATCTGCTGACCATTCCATCCCCTCGACAAAAACCAGCCTCGGCAGAAACCAGCTTCGGAAGCCACAACAGGAAGTAAGGTGTAAGCAGTTGGTTTGATAGGTCTTTGGGGTCTGCACGATGCGATCGCAAGTCCTCTCTACTTAGCAACCGAGTTCCTCATCATGGCTTTGGGCTTAAAATCGTCAACCCTGGAATTACTGAAACGCTTCAACCGAGCGTTTCCTCAGTTCTACGAGCAGTTCGTCAGCAGCGAAATTCAACTGCAAAATTTGAGATTAGCGTATCACCTTTATAAATCTCGCCAAGCGGTGATCGAGCTGAAGCAGGAAGGCAGTAAAAGCGCTCTCCACTTTGCTTACCGCAACCAGTCGTTCCTCCTCAGCGACATCTTTGGTGTGCTGGCCGCCTATGGTCTGACCATCCACAGCCTCAGCCTCTATGGACAGATCTACCCGCCGATGCTGGTGTTCATCAAGCTGATCGTTTCCCGGAGCGGCAAAGCTCTGACTGAGAAAACCTCGGAGAACGTCTGCCGAGCGGTGCGGGAAGCGCTGGCAGGACGGTTTGAAGTGGAAGAGATGCTGGCGGTGGAGTTCAATCTAGATGCGGGGCTGGAGCAGGTGGAAACGGAGTTTTATGTTGATCCTGTGTTTCACTTGCCGGCATTGCTGATCGAGGCAGATAACCAGCCGGGCTTGTTCTACAAAGTTATGTATGCAATTTGGCAGGAAGATTTGCTGGTGGTGAACGCCAATCTGCTGGTGTGGCGCGGTCGCACTCGGCTAATTCTGTATCTCCTGGGCCCGAATGAGAACCTGATCCCGGAATATCTAGGTCAGAAGATCGCGGAAGGCGTAAAACAAAGACTGCTGGGGCGACGGTTCTAAGTGAGGCTGTCGATCGCGTAGTGCAACACTCCCTAGCCTTCGGGGTTTTGCTGCTGCACATACCTCAGCCCTTCTCGAAAGTCAGCGTCCCCCTGAAGCCAGGTTCGCTGGAGGGCTTGGTCATAGCTAGCAGTGGCTTCCTCATATCGTCCCAGGCCGTTCAGGGCTGTACTATGCCAGCTTCAAAGTCTGCCTTTGCCCTGAGCTAAACTCATTCCCTAGTGTCAGGCGATAAGCTCGATCGCGCCTTTGTCTAGGTCATACCTTGCACCGACGACTTTGAGCTTGTCCTGCTGCACCAAGTCGACGATCGACTGGGAAACCTGCAACTCTGCCACAACACGGCGCACATTGGCGCGAACGGCGTTGTCGATCGGATCTCCAGGCTGGTCTTTCACCAGAGCGATCGCAGGCTGAATTGCTTGCAGCAGCGTACTAACGTGGCCGAAGGCTTGCGCTTGCCGCACAGCGGCCGTCACGGCTCCACAGCGCTCGTGTCCCAGCACCAGCACCAACGGCACGCCTAGCTCGATCGCCGCAAACTCAATGCTGCCCAACACAGCATCGTTTAACCCATTTCCCGCCACCCGCACCACAAACAAATCCCCCAAACCTTGATCAAAAATAATCTCTGGCGGCACACGAGAATCAGCACAGCCTAGGATGCAAGCGATCGGCCGCTGGCTCAGGGCAACCTCCTGAATTCTGGCTCCGGTCTGGTGCTGGTGCAAGAGTTGGTTGCTGATATAGCGCTGGTTTCCCGCTAGCAGCAGCTTCAGAGAACGATCGCCCGAAGCCGCTTCCGTGGGCATAGCTCGGCTGAACAGTCCAGCAAAAATGATCGCACTGGACTGGAGCAGCGATCGACGGGTGAGGGTAAGGCGGGGTGTCATCTAGGCAACTTGGAACCTTTCCCATCCTACAGTGCAGTGGTTAAGCGGACTAAGGTGGTGGCTTGGAAGGTGGTGACTTGGGCAGAACCAGAGCTTTCCCAATCTCGCGGGCGACAGCTTCTGCACCAAACTGGTTCAAGTGACTCGGATCAACGAAGTAATCATAGCGATCGAGCCAGCGCTGGCTCAGGTCGTAGACCGTCAAACGTTTGGCGGCAGCGAACTGCTGGAGGAAGGCACGAAACTGGTCTTCTGAATCGCTGCGAACTGGATCAAGGTAGATCTGAGTCAGGGGCAAACTGACAAAGACGATCGGAACTTTGTGAAGAGTTGCGTAGCCCAAGACGTTTTCTAGAGCGATCGTTTGTGCACCACTCAAACTGAAGTTGCGGTAGTCTGTGTCGTAGTCTCCTGGAACCTCGGGATAGCGCTGAAAGTAAGTGTCGGGGTCGAACTTTTCGGACTTGGCTAGAAAACCTGTGGTTTCGTGGAGAGCGGCGATCGTCCTCGGAGTCATCTGGGCAGTCAGACCAAGCCGCCGAAACAGCCGTAGTCGAGTGGAGCACGATCGCCGATCGGTCTGGTTAGGAGTGAAGGGAATTGAGGACAAACTTGCGCTGTAGCTGGGCGGCATTTCCAGGCAAAACAGTCCAAGCCTAAACTTCAGCGGAAGCGGTGGTTGAGGTCGGGTTCCGGTGGCGATCGAGCGAAACCCCTCCGAGGTGGTCAGGTTAGCGTAGGTGGCATCGACTCGTCCACTGTTGAACGCTCTCGCGCCGTCACCCCACAGAATTAGCCGAGGCAGTTGCTCTGGAGTTAGCAGGTTTCGTAACAGCCAATCCACTACCTGCGCCGTCGCCCCGTTCACCCCAAAGTTGAAGATCTTCAGATCGCCGTAGCCTCGCTCTGCCAAGGTCTTTTGCAGCACGATCGGGTCAATGCCCCACGCCGCCCGCGAACTGCCCACGATCAGAATGTCCGGTGTGCCTGACTCACTCAAAAACCGCAGATAGCGCTGTAGCTGTTGGTCAAATTGCTGGCTCTTGAGGCTGGGGAACGTTGAAGGCTGTTGAGGCGAAGGCTGTTGAGGCAACAGGGGTTGAAAAGTTGAGGAAGCGGCGATCGTGGAGGTTGCTTGCTCAGTTTGAGGCATCCCCAAGCTGCCAACTAGACCCATCAGTGATAGGCAAATCGCCTTACTAATCCAGCCCATCTGCGCTACTGCTCAAATTCTTTATGCCGATCATAGAGAGAATTGAGGCGAACGTCCCTTTCACTCAACCAATCAGGATAAGCTGAGGAAGTGCGATCGAACCCTGTGCAATCTTTATGCGGCGATCGAAATCCTCTATGCAGTATCGAGCTTTCTTGCATCGATCTCTTTTCATCTCTCTGGTTGCAGGCTGGGTGTGGATGGTGGGGGCCTGGTTTGCTCTGCCCGCTCTAGCACTGACCCAAATTCGGCTATTCGATATTTCCTACCACGACTGTCCCGCCGAAATGGGAGCCGGAAGTGTGTCCAGTGGCACGGCTAGGGCTGCAAATTGTTTCCTTGTGGTAGGCAAAGCGGAAAACACTTCCGGCAAGCCCGTCGTCAACGCTGACATCTTTGGTCGTATCTACGATGCCAATGGAGACTCGGTGATGCAGAACCGAACGCGGCTAGGGGCGATCGACGAAGTGCCTCCGGGCATCAGCGATTTTGAACTTAGAATCTCTGTGGCAGCTAATCAACCTACTCCCCTGAAGCTGAAGCAGTTCAAGGCGGCAGGATTCACTGGGTTGGTGCGACGGTAGTCCTGCCCTGAGACAAGCAAGCCCTGAAATAAGCCTTGAAACAGCAAACCTCACTCAGCATGAATCTGAATGAGGCTCAGTGGACGATCGCCCCCTCAACTACACACCCCAGCCTGTTTGTGTAGATACCAGCAGTTGGGCAACGGATGGTAAGACAGCAGACTGAAGAACTTGCAGCAGCAGCAACGCCAGAATAGGCGAAAAGTCCAGGCCGCCGAGGGGAGGAATGATCGATCGAAAAAGATTGAGATAGGGGTCGGTCAATTGGCTCAAGATTGAGAAAGGAGCGCTGCTCCAATCAATGTTGGGGAACCAACTCAGCAGAATCCGAATGAACAGCAGGGCCGTGTAGATATTGACAAACGTTACTAATGTATTGAACAGCAGAAGAACCAGAGGATTCATAGCGATATTGCTTCCTTTCGGGTCAAGCGCCAACAGTGACTTCACTCTAGCGAAATTTTAGCCCACTTCGTTAACCTACTTCGATCGATGCCCACTTTGAGCAATCAGGTTTCGATCGAGCTAATAGAGTCTATCACCTGCCCATCTGACTGGCACAGAGAGGTGGTCGCCCCTGCTCGACTCTACTAAGGCTGCGATCGTAACGCACCGTTTAAGATAGTAACTTACGCATTGAGCGAGAAAAGACATGGCCGCTAACGTTGAAATCTACACCTGGAGTTTGTGCCCTTTCTGCATTCGGGCGAAGTCGCTCCTGAAAAAGAAAGGCGTGAACTATACCGAACACTGCATTGATGGCGACGAAGCCGCTAGAGCAGAGATGGCACAACGGTCTAGCGGGCGACGATCGTTGCCGCAAATTTTCATCAACGACCAGCACATCGGCGGCTGCGACGATCTCCACGCCCTGAACGCAAAGGGCAAGCTTGATCCACTCCTAGCGTGATCGGTTTCGCATGACTGCTTTTGGCGTGACCCCCGATCGCTCTACCCTAGTTGCTCCTACAGGCTGCTTCCTCGGCATTGACTTTGGTACTTCTGGGGCAAGGGCAGTCGCGATCGATGCTGAGTCTGAGATTTGCGCTCAGGCGAGTTGCAGCTTTGCAGATTCGGCAGATTGGGTTGCCACTTGGCGCGAAGCACTGTTCGATCTGCTGGGTCAATTACCCCAATGGCAGCGATCGCAAGTCCGGGCGATCGCCCTCAATGGCACATCCTCTACGGCGCTGCTGTGTGATGAGTCGGGCAACTCTCTGACCGAGCCGCTGCTCTACAGCGACGATCGCGCTGCGCCAGAACTGGAGCGTCTGCGCGAACTGCTGGAGCAACCGGAATATGCCAACGTCCCCAGTCGCGAGATTGTGCTGAGTGCTACTTCCAGCCTGGGGAAGCTGCTGTGGTGGCAACGGCAGGCGATCAGTCGTGCTCGGTATTTTCTGCATCAGGCAGACTGGCTAGGATTTTTGCTGCATGGACAGTTGGGCCTCAGCGACTACCACAACAGCCTCAAGCTGGGCTACGACGTGCGGCGGCTCTGCTACCCGGAGTGGATGCAGCCTTTGGGAGTGCTGCCGCTGCTGCCCAAAGTTCTGGCTCCTGGTACACCGATCGCCCCAGTCACCCCAGAAATTTCCGCCCGCTTCGGATTGCCCACAGATTGCCAAGTTTGCGCGGGCACAACCGACAGCATCGCCGCGTTTTTGGCCCGTGGCGCATCGGCTCCGGGAGAAGCCGTTACTTCCCTGGGGTCAACCCTAGTGCTGAAGCTGCTGAGTCAAACTCCAGTAGACAACGGACACCACGGCATCTACAGCCATCGGTTGGGCGATCGATGGCTGGTGGGCGGTGCTTCAAACACAGGTGGAGCAGTGCTGGCGCAGTTCTTTTCCCCTGCTGAACTGGAGCGCTGGAGTGCTGAAATTCCAGTTCACTGCGAGAGTCCCT
>DATNQR010000137.1:0-2467 GCA_036703905.1 Thermosynechococcaceae cyanobacterium | reverse complement strand
CACCGCCTCGCCGTCAAGCAAGCCACGGGACAGACTTTGACCCTGAAGGTGAAGTATGCAGATTTTCAGCAGGTAACGCGCAGCCGAACCTTTAGCGAGCAGATTCAGCATTTGGAGACGATCGTTGCTGTGGCGCAGGAGTTGCTAGTCACCACTGACGCGGGAGAGCGGAAAGTGCGACTGCTGGGGCTGACCATTTCTCACTTGTCTTTGAAAGATGCCCCCTGCATTCAACTGCAAATCCCGTTTGCGCCGGTTCAGTCACAAGCCGGAGGAAGGTCTCGCTAGAGCAAACTCTTTTCTAGTATTCAGTTCTGTATCTTTTCCTGAGTTGAGCAACCCTGGTAGTGCCATTTCGGAAAGGACAGAGAAAAACAGACCCGAACGGGCGATATAAGTCTGAGAGGCGTCCGGACAATGCCTGGTTATTCTCCAGCCTTTCCGAAATGGCACTACTGTGTTTTATTTCCATCCCTAGTTAAGTGACAGTACCCATCAAAGTGCGTAGCATGACAAATAACGTTACCAGGCAATCTCATGGCACAACGGTCGGGCATCTTCCCTACCTTCTTTATTTCTGGCTTTGAGTGTTCAACTTTTCTCTGGAAGGATCAGGGGCGACGGAATCTGATTGCGGAGACTCAGCATGATCGCTATGCCCTGGAAGATTACAACCTTTTGCGTTCCCTGGGAATTGCGGTGGCACGAGAAGCAGTGCCCTGGCCACTGGTGGATCGTCAGGGCACGTACGACTTTTCCTGTCTTGACCCGATACTCAATGCGCTACGACAGACGCAAATTACCCCGATCTGGGATCTTTGCCATTACGGGTATCCCGATGACCTTGACCCATTTTCCGAGGAATTTGTTGATCGCTTTGCTGGCTATTGTCGGGCCGTTGCAGCGTATGTCGTCCCCCAATTACCCGGCTCTAGTTTTTTCACCCCAATTAACGAAATTACCTTTTTCTCCTTCTGTGGGGGTGAGTGGGGTTGGGTTGCTCCCTATAAAAACACCAAAGAGGATCGTTTCCAGTTCCGTTTAGCGTTGTGTCGAGCAGCAATTTCAGGAGTCAAGGCAATTCGGGAGATTGATCCGCAGGCACGGATGATCCATATCGATCCGTTAGTCCAGGTGGTGGCACCGCGTGATCGACCTGACCAAATCGAAGCTGCCTCCCATGAAACCTACGTGGATACCTTTCTGGCGTGGGATATCCTGTCCGGTAAAGAGCATCCCGAATTGGGTGGAACCCCGGAAATTCTGGACATCGTCGGCACCAATCACTATTCTTTCGGTCAGATGGAATACCGGGATCATGGACCTCATCAAGCTCTGCCACCGGATGACGATCGAATTAAGCCGTTATGTGAGTTGATGCGCTGGGTTTGGGAACGATACCAGCGCCCTATGATCATTGGAGAAACAAGTGGCATGGAGGCTGGACGAGACGAATGGTTGCGGGATGTGATGGAGGAATCCTTGGCGGCAGTGAATGCAGGGATAGACTTGCATGGCATTTGTCTATTTCCTGCTGTAGATATGCCCGATTGGCATACGGGTAAGTGGCTACATAACGGTATTTACGATCTGGTGGAAGAAAGAGGTAGGTTGAAGCGGGTGCCGTGTGAAGGTTACATCATCGAACTCCGACGCTGGCAACAGGAACTGAATCGGGCAACAACTATGGACACAGATCCTTACAGCGATCCGGTCGAACTCCAGGATGTGATTAATGCTGCCAAACGGCTTCAAAAAGTTCCTGATTCCAACTGGCACTAAGTTCGACTTTATCCAAACGCTAGAGCCTTTATCTGATGATGGTTCTGGCTTTCTGAAATTTTCTCTAGACTTTTCGGGATAAAGTCGAACTAAGGACTCAATATAGAACTGTCTTAGAGTGGCTCAGATGCTCCGTAATTTCAACTGGAGTAAATTGACACAATAGTAGTGCCATTTCGGAAAGGCTGGAGAATAATCAGGCATTGTCGGAAGCCTTTCAGACTTGGATCGCCCATTCAGGTCTATTTTTCTCTGTCCTTTCCGAAATGGCACTACCAGGGAAGTTTGTTTTGGGACGGGGAGAGAGGGACGATGGCGTTGCACGGTCGAGCAGTGTCGCTTGCGATCAGCAGACCGCTTGAATCGATACATTACTTTGATGAGCGTTGTCGCGTGGTGATTGCTCTGGATGACCTGGATGCGAAGATCGCATCCTACCGCTTCAGCTTTGACGATCTTGACTGAATTCAAGATTCAGACGCTGATCCTGCTGACCCCTCAGCCCAAGGATGCTCAACCCTCGAAGTTCTGCGTGTCTCAAGCTGTGATGGCGATTGCTCAACTGGGTGGCTTTTTAGCTCGCAAGGGCGATGGCGATCCTGGATCAACAGTGATTTGGAGAGGGTGGACTGCTCTTCAAAACGCCGCTCGGCTTGGCTCTCGTCTCTTCTCTCAAATTTATGGG